>NZ_JBEXIK010000055.1:0-43139 GCF_040608515.1 Micromonospora sp. NPDC005173 | reverse complement strand
CTCGCGAGTGCGGCGATGACGACTGGGACGACGTGGCGCGTGATGCGTGGGAAACGGGCTGGGACTCGGGTTACCCGCATGGGGGCCTCCTCGGCGCTGGGTGGACGGCAACCGTCTCCGACGATCATGTCCATCGATGGGCGTGTTTGTGAAGGGGTGAGGAAGCACCTACGAAACTTCGAAGCGCTTCGTTGGCCTGCGGGCGCGAGCTAGGCGGACCCCGGCGGGAGCTCGTCCCGCCTCTCGTTGTGCATACCGCCATCGAGCGTTCGGCATCTTCCAGCGAGACCCCCGTGCGCCCCTCAACCATGAGAGCGGAGGTGAGCGAGATTCGGTTTCGATGTCGTGGGTCGGTCCTGCGGTGACTCCAGCCCGCCGGCGTGTCGGCACCACCGAGGGGCTGCGTCCGCCGCTCACGCCGATGCTGGCGAAGGCCGTCGAGGCTGTACCTGAGGCATCGGATCTGGCTTACGAGCCGAAGTGGGACGGCTGGCGGGCACTGGCCTTCCGCCGGCCCGACGGGGTGTACCTGCAATCCCGAGCCGGCCGGGGCGTCACCAGCTACTTTCCCGACATCACCCGGGCTATCACCGAAGCCGTCGAGCCGGGTGCCGTCCTCGACGGTGAGCTGGTGGTGTGGGAAGGCGAGCGAACCAACTTTGCCCACCTGCAGCGACGAGTTACCGCCGGCGCGCAGCTTCCCGACATCGCCCGACGGCACCCCGCTCACTACGTCGTCTTCGACCTGCTCAGCGCTCCACCGGGTCGACCACTGCTGGACCGGCCGCTGCACGAGCGACGTGCCCTGCTCACAGCGCTGCTCGCCGACGCACCCGCTCAACTCACGCTGTCCCCACAGACGAGCGACCTCGACCAGGCCGCCGAATGGTTGACCACCTGGACCGCCGCGGGCATTGAGGGCGTCGTGATCAAACGCCTCGACGGGCGCTACGAGCCGGGTCGACGTGGCTGGCAGAAAGTCCGGGCCTACCGCACCACTGAAGCAATCATCGGCGGCGTCTCCCCCAGCATCGACGATGCCGAGACCCTTCTGCTCGGCCGTTGCGACCAGCACGGACGGCTCCGCTACACCGGCCGAACCAACCCTCTACGACCGGGACAGCGCGCCGAACTGGCCGCCCTGCTCACGCCCATGAACCCGGACGGGGCACACCCGTGGCCGCAACCTCTCCCCGCCGCGTGGACCGGACAACTTGACCGGCCCCAACCCCTTCCGTACAGCCCCGTGATCCCCACCATCGTTGCGGAAATCGACGTCGACACCGCCTACGAACATCACCGGTGGCGACACCGCGTCCGCTACCTACGCCCCCGCCTTGACCTCTCTCCCGCCGACGTGCCAGCGGCCAACGGCGAACGTTGACGGTGCGAGGACCACCTGCATCCGAATATCGCAACAGACAAAGTGCCGTTCCGGTTTTCGCAGTCCGCCCTCACCTGGAACAGGCTGACCGGTCGCCACACCAGTTGCCTGGGAACCACTACCGTCGCTTGAGTGGACGTGTTGCTGCGCGGCGTGCCGGGTGATGGCCAAGTGGTCCGGATGCCCTGGTATTTGTGCCAGCCCTGCCAGGCAGCCGCGCGCCGTCGATCTCGGCGAGCGCGGCGAGCGCGGCCAACGGCAGGGTACAGATCCTCCGGCTGGATACACGGGCCAGGAGCATGGAACCAGAAGAGCTGTCTCGGGTTGCGGATGCTGCCGGTGACGCCGCCGATGATCGCCTCCGTGGTGGCACGGGCCCGGGAACTTCGCCCACCCTCGCTGGCCAGGCTCATATCGGCTGTCGGTGCGTCTAATCAGAACCTCTTCGACGCCGGCCCCGGTCCAGGTGGTCAGCCATTCGCTGATCTCGGTGACGTTGGGGCTCTGCGGGGTGGCCGCCAGCTGCGGCGGAGCACCGTACCAGCTGGGCCCGACGCTCGATCAGTGGAGCGTCGAGCATCGGCTCTCCGCCAGCATCGAACTGAATTCCAGTGCTACGGCTAGGTGGGTTTCACACGGGCGGGTCGAGGCCGATGCGTTCGGCGACCATCGCCTGGAAGTGCGCGCATCGGGTGATGTCATCGTGATCGCAGGCGAGTGCGCAGTCGATCAGTTCCAGTGATGCCTGGGCTTGCGCGATGCGCTGGGCCAGCTCGGCTCGGTGCCGCCGAAGGGTTGCTGTGCGCTGGGTCGGACTGTGTGCGACGAACATCTGCCGGGTGTCGTGCAGGGCGATCCCGGCCTCCTTCGCGCGCAGGATTACCGCGATCTGGTAAAGGTGGTCCGGGCCGTAGCGGCGACGGCCGGCCACCGCACGCGACGGCAACAACAGCCCTACGGACTCCCAGTACGCCACTGAGTGGTTGCGATCCTCGCCCGGTCCGGGGACCGGGCGCAGCACGACACCGTGGCCCTGTCCGTCACCGCCATCGAGACGTTGCGATCCTTGCCCGGTCCGGGGACCGGGCGCAGCGCTCCCGGGGCGGTCGCGCCTGGCATCGGCAGCATGATGTTGCGATCCTCGCCCGGTCCGGGGACCGGGCGCAGCGTCCCGGCGACGGTTCACGATGATGTTCGACTGCAACTGTTGCGATCCTCGCCCGGTCCAGGACCGGGCGCAGCGGGGGCCATGACGGTCAAGGCCGCTTCCACGCCCTTGTTGCGATCCTCGCCCGGTCCAGGGACCGGGCGCAGCGCGGTCGTAGTCCGCCTGATCACCCCGCCGAACGTGTTGCGATCTTCGCCCGGTCCAGGGACCGGGCGCAGCGGGGTGGTCTGGCAGCAGACCGCCCACGCCTACGCCGTTGCGATCCTCGCCCGGTCCAGGGACCGGGCGCAGCGCCATGGGCGGCGCATCAGCTCCAGGCCGTCGCCGTGGTTGCGATCCTCGCCCGGTCGAGGGACCGGGCGCAGCACCACGACCCGGCGCCGTACACGATCCGGTTGCCGAAGTTGCGATCCTCGCCCGGTCCAGGGACCGGGCGCAGCCTCGCCGAGCTGGAGGCCAACGGGGGAAAAGCCCCGACGTTGCGATCCTCGCCCGGTCCAGGGACCGGGCGCAGCCGCCCGCCTGGTCCGGCGGGATCGACTCATCGGCGGTGTTGCGATCCTCGCCCGGTCCAGGGACCGGGCGCAGCAAGCGGCGCGGCTGGACGGAGTACCGGCCGGTGGAGTTGCGATCCTCGCCCGGTCCAGGGACCGGGCGCAGCAAGCGGCGCGGCTGGACGGAGTACCGGCCGGTGGAGTTGCGATCCTCGCCCGGTGCATGACTTGTTGGAGACTGGCGGCCGAGATCGTAATGGCCGATTTTTGTCTCTTTCGAGGTTCGGAACATCAGGGCGTTCGGTGGCCGCTGGGGGTTCCTAGATCACGAATGGGCCGCGTGGGTCGACGTGTCGTGGCAGCCCCAGGTGTTCGACCCTGTCGAGTGCGTTGGCCGGGAGGCCGTAGATGCGGATGCTGTCGCGTGCGGGATCGATGGCAGCCTGCAGGGCTGCGACGAGTTTCACTTTGTCGGCGTCGCGGCAGACGACCTCGAAGACGGACTTCTGAACGCGGTGCCCGTACGCTTCACAGATTTTGGCGATCTTCCTCAGCCGCCTCTGGCCCGCTGGGGTGACGGTCTCGACGTCGTAGGTGATGAGGATGTCCACGTCAGTTAACCGTCCAGGGACGGTAGTTGGCGAGGTCGCCTCGAAGGTGACGGGCGAGCAGACGTGCTTGCACGAGCGGGAGAACGGCGCCTTCGATTTCGCGGTTGAGTTGGGCGTGTGGCCAGAGGCGTCGTCGGGCGGTCTGCCATGCGTTCAGGGTGCTCTTTCGGCCGGATTCAGTGAGCCGGTATACGCCGTTCGGGAGTAGCTCGAAGTCGTCGGTGGCGAGTTCGCGTCGGTTGAGCAGGGTGCAGGCGAGCCGATCGGCGAGGAGGGGGCGGAACTCCTCCATCATGTCGAGTGCGAGTGCCGGCTTGGCAGGGCGGGCGCCGTGGAGGAATCCGATGTAGGGGTCGAGGCCGACTTGTTCGAGTGCGCCGTGCACGGCGACTCGGAGCATGCCGTAGAGGAAGGACAGGAGGCAGTTGACGGGGTCGGTGGGTGGTCGCTTGGTCCGGCCGGTGCCGCACCATTGTTTGTCGGTGACCAAATTTGGCAGAGCGGCGAAGTAGTCGCGGGCAGCGATGCCTTCTACGCCGAGCACTCCGTCGATGTTCTCGGCGCTCTTGAGCAGTTCGAGTCGTTGGGCGATGAGTTCTGCGGATGCCCGCAGAGCTGTCTGGCGGTGGCCGGATGTGTCGCGGCCGGCGCGGAGCAGGACCTGGCGGTAGTTGTGTATCTTGCCGGCGACCATGGCGGTGGCGATGCTGATGCGGTGCTCGTGGCTGTCTACAGCGCGGTGTTGGGCTTGCCGAAGCAGTGGGTTGCCGCTGGTGGGGCCGGCGACGCGGGCTCTGAAGCGGCCCATGCCGGTGAGCCAGCTGACGGATCGACCGTCGTCGGCGCAGCGCAGAAGCAGGTCGTCGGTGATGGTCACGCCGGCGAAGAGCACCAGGTGGTCGACTCGGGTCAGGGGCAGCAGGCGCCGCCCGGTCTGTTCCGGGTGATAGACGCCTACGGTGTCGCCGTCGAGGTGCAGGCTGGTCCCGGGTGTTTGCACATAGAGGGTGTTGAGTAGTTCAGTCACGCCACTGTCCCAAAGGTCTTGGGGTGAATGGGTCGGCGGCCGGTCGGACCTGTCGACCGTCGGTCACGTCCGGTAGGCAGTCGTCGCGTAGTGAGCATTTGCGGCAGCGGGTGTCGTTGCGCGCGGCGGGTAGGCGTTGGGACGCGAGGAGGCGCCGGATGGCTTCGGCCGCGTGCACCACTTGGGCAGGAGGTCGGGGTTGATGGTGACCGGGTGGCGGCGGCGTTCGGCGACGGAGTAGATGTATCCGACGGACACGTCGAACCCGGATTCAAGGAGGCAGAGGGCCTGACCGGCGAGTTGCAGGTCAGCGGGCCCGTCTGGCTGGTAGCGGCCGACTTTGTACTCCACCGGGGTAGCAGTGGTACCCACGAATTCAACGACGTCGCAGATGCCTCTGAGTCCGTGATCGCCACTGGACACGGGTAGGGAGCGGATGATGGTGAGACCTGCCCGCCGTGTCAGGCCGGGCAGGTCCACCAGCCGATGGCTCAGATCTCCGCGTACCGTCTGAGCGCTGTCACCCCAGATGCCCTCGATGTGAATGAGCGCGGTCTGCCGGTGGCAGTAGGCGTAGTGCTCGAGAGCGGAGAGCGGGATCTCGACACGCGCGCCATCGCCGTCGGTCGTCGGGGTCACGGCCAGAGATTCACCAGTGGGCTGAACTCGACGCCCTCGGGCAGGTTGTGGGTGGCGAGGTTCAACTGGTAGTCCAGGTGGTGCCGGGCGGGCTTCTCCGTGTCGGCGCGGTCGAGGGATACCCGGCCGGTGAGGCTGGCCGCTGGAGCGACACCGAGAGCGTCGGGGTGGCTGAAGACGTACAGACCGCAGAGTTTCATCTCGCCGCGGGTGGCAGATCGGTCGTGGTCGAACATCAGGGTGATTGCCCGCCAGAAGACCGCGAGGTCGTCGGAGGTGACGCCAGTCTTGGCGGCCCGGGGGGCAGAGTAGAAGATGCGCGCTTGGTAGAGGCCGTAGGGCACGGTCCACTTCGAGCCCATCTCGGTCCGCTCGCCTTTGTCGATGTCGTCCTGGCGGGTTTGGGTTACCCGGGTGATCGCGTGATCGGTGGGTAGGACCGCTTCGATGCTGCGGGCGAAGGTGAGCTGCAGAGGGCCGCGTACCTGCCCAGCGCCACCCTTCGTGGTGCCGGTGCTGAGCACGGCGCCGAACATGCGGATGTCGAAGTAGTGCTCGCGGAGCCAACGCTGTGCCTCGTCGGCGCGACCGGGGTTGGCTTTGAGGCCCTCCTCGATGCGGGTGTTCAACGCATGGCCCGCCTCGACGAAGATCCCGTACCTCGGGTCGTCGCCGCGAATCAGGGCGACGGTGTCGCGGATCTTGCGTTTGATGGCGACGTCAGTGACCAGGCCCTGACCGGTTTCGTCGTCGGTTCGCGGCTGGTTACCGCCGTCGGGGTCACCGTTAGGGTTGCCGTCGGTAACGTCGAACAGGAGCACGGCGTCATGGCGGCGGGACGGGTCGAGGTGGGCGTCGCTCATTCGGCGTCTCCTTCGGTGGTGGGCTGGTCGTCCGAGGCGGGCGGCAGATCGGTGCTCTTCTTCTTGGCGGCGGCCTCGATGCGCTCGGCGCGCATGGCGGCGCGTTGCTGGTGGTAGCCGAGGACAAACTGGGCCTTCTGCGCCAGGACGGCGGTGCTCGGGATCGAGTCCCGGCTCGTGTCGATCTGGGCGAAGATGTCGTCGAGACGGTTGGCGTATGCCTTGGCCCAACCCGGTTTGCGCAGCGGTCCGCGTAGCCGGCGTAGCCAGGCGGTCGAGGTCCGCTGGCCGTTGACCAGGACCACTCTCGGGTTGGTGATCGCGCGGCCCATGTACCGCTCGGCGAAGGTGGTGTTCAGCGTCTGGCCGGCGGCGCGGGAGACCGCCTGTTGGAGGTCATCGAGTACGGCAAAGGCCCGGCCGGACAGGTAGGCGGGGTCCTTGTTGTCCAGGTTCAACGTCGGTGTCAGCCTCTCTAGCTTGTCGGTTTGGCCTGGGCTTCGGGTGGGATAGCTGGCGGGTTACCCGGATCAGAGTTGTCCCCGACTGGCGGGTTGGCCACGCCGGCGAGCCGGGCGATCGCCGTCCGATTTGCGGACTCCCCGGCAACGGGCGGCGCAGCGGCCTGCCGGACCGCCGTCGATTCCCCGACCAGCGGCCGCGGCGGGTTGGTCCGCAGGGTGAACGCCGCCGTCTCGCGGCTGTTGACGACAAGCCGGCACGCCGCCCGGTAGGCGTCCAGGTGCGACAGGTCGTGCTCGTCGAGCTCTGGCATCGTGTGCCGGGCCAACTGGTGGGCGTCCTCGGGAGCGCAGGAGAAGAACACCTTGTTGCGGGCGTTCGCGGAGATGGCCAGTTGCGTGTCCCGCGGCATCTGCGACAGGTTCTGGTGGGCCAGGACGAGGCCGAAGTGGTAGCCGCGGGCCTCGGCGAGCATGTCGCCGACGGAGCCCGGCAGGTTGAGGAAGTTGTGGGCTTCGTCGATGTAGGCGAAGGAGTCGCGGCGATCCGCTTCGGGTAACCGGGCTCGGCCGGTGGCGGTCTGCCAGGCGGAGGCGAGGACGAAGCTGCCCATCAGCCGGGCCGTCTCCTCACCGATCTGCCCCTTGGGCAGACGGGCCAGCAGGATGCCGCCGTCGAGGACACGGCGCATGTCGAAGCTCGACTGCGGCGCGCCGAGGGTGCGGCGGACGAAGTCGCGGAGCAAGAAGGCGCGCAGCCGGGAGAGCACCGGGCCGATGACCTGGGCCCGCAGCGGCGGCGGGGTCGACTCGAACCATTCCCAGTAGCCGCGCAGACCCTCCGGGTCGTCGAGGTCCTGGGTGAACGCGTGGCGGAACTTTTTGTCGTTGAGCAGCGGTGGGATCAGCGTCAGCGTGGCGTTGGCCTTGCGGAGCAGGGTCAGGCATGCGACGCGCAGTGTGTCGTCGATGCGGGGTCCCCAGTGCTTGGCGAAGATCCGCCCGAAGATCGACACGATGTTGTCGACGACCAGATCGTGATCGTCGCCCTGCAGTGGGTTGAGGGTGGTGCCGGCGGGCTGGTTCGGGTCGATGATGGTCAGCCGGTTGGCGTGGCTGGTGGGGATCCGGTCAAGGAGGTCGAGGACCAGGTCGCCTTTGGGGTCGATGACGACGACGCCGCGGCGGGCGTGGATGTCGTCGAGGATCATGTTGAGCAGCAGGGTGCTCTTGCCGGAGCCGGTGGAGCCGAGCACGTGGAGGTGCTGGCGGGCGTCGGTGACGTTCACGGCCACGGAGTGGCCGCCGACGTCGGCGCGGCCGAGGACCTTCGTGCCGCGTCCTCCGGCGGGGACGGCGACGGGTGCGGGCATCGGCTTGGCGCGGGCCCGGTCCAGACCGGGTACGGCGATGTCCTGCGGCAGTGCCGCGATCGTGGCCAACTCGGCGGCGGAGAGCAGGAATCCGCGACGCAGCACCCGGGCGGCCAGGACGCGGGCCGGATGTTTCATGGACAGCCGACGCAGCCGGTTGCGGCCGGTCCAGGATCCGAACGCCGACGCGACGCCGTGGGAGACAGTGACCAGCCGGGGCATGAGGTTGCCGGGGTCGTTGCCGCGGGGGTTGGTGTGCGCGACACCGAAGCGCAGCGCGACCTCCCACTGGCTGCTGGCGAGCTTGTCGATGCCGGCGCGGCCGTCACGCTCGCGCCGCGGGTCGCTGCCCAGTGTGGGTGTGTGCGGTGCACTTGCCGAGGGGCGCCGGCCCGTGGTGAACAGCTCCAGGCTGAGGTCGAGGACGGCGCGCAGCCAGGTGGCGGGGTCGAGCAGGTCGCGCGGTGCCCGCCCGGTACGCAGGCTCTGCACGCCGCGGCGCAGGACTCGGATCTGCCGAGCGGTGGCGGGTCGGGCCAGGACTTGCACGCAGGCTGACTCGACGGCGCGCAGGCTGGACGCGGCGGCGATCAGGGTACGCAGCGGGTCGTTGTCGTGATCGGTGTGCAGGGGGTACCAGGGCGGCAGGGTGGGGGCGAGGGCGCCGCCGACGTCGAGCGCGTCCAGGGGCAGCGGCGGGGTGGTGTCGGTGACGGTGCACGCCGCGCCAGGCCAGGCGCCGCGGATCGCGGTCTGGATCGGCGCGTGGTGGATGGTGCGGGGCACCCAGAGTGCGATGGTGAGTTCCCGGCCGTTCCACCGGTACTCGATGGCGATGTGCGGGCGGCCCTCGCGTAGCCGGCGTCGCCAGCCCGTGTGCAGGACCTCGGCGAGGGTGGCCCAGAGCGTGGCGGCGCCGTCCGGGTCGACCTGCGGCGGCGGGATGATGGTGATCAGCTGGGCGTGCCGGGCCATCTGGGCGTGCCGGCGGCCGGCCACGACGGCCCGCGCGGCGTAGCCGGCGGGGATGAGCAGCACGGCGACCAGCGCGAGCCAGGGTCGGTCCCGGCACCAGTCGACGGCAGTGGCGGCGACGTCTTGTAGCCACTGCGACGGGCCGGGCAGCGGCGGGGCCGGTGGTGAGGTGGGAGCGGGCGCGAATGTGGCGGTGGGAACGAATACGGGGATGAGCGCGAAGACGAAGCTTGTTGTCATCGATCGGATCCCTCTGAGAGCTTGGAAAGAAGGGCCGGGCGCCGCCGTTGCTGGCTGGCGGCCCGCGGGCCCCTCGGATGGGTGGTCGTGTCGCGGCCGGTCCAGGCCGGTCGGGTGTCACTCGTCGTCGGGCAACTCCAGGTCTCCGATGCACAGTCGGTGCTCCTGCTGGGAGGCCACCGCTTGGAAACCCACTCGGTGGGTGCCCGAGATCAGCAGGCCTTCGCCGCGGCGGGCGCCGAGCAGTATCCGGGCTTCGCCTGCGGTCAGGCCGAACACGTCGGCGATGATGTCGATCGCCTGAGGTGCCTGCCGCAGCAGCACCTGGGTGGCGGCGTTCGCGATGACGACCTGCCCGAGTTCGGAGCCGAGCAGGTCCCCGACGTCCTGGGTGATGACCGCCAGCCCGGCCCGACGTTTGCGGGCGGACTTCGCGAGGCGGGACAGGAACCTGGCGCCCTCACCGTCGCGCAGCAGGGTCCAGGCTTCGTCGACGACGACGAGCCGCCGGGGCGTTTGCGCGGACCGGATGGCCGGGGTGTCGACCTCACGCCAGATAGCGTCCAGCGCGAGGAGCATGCCGGGGGCGCGGAGTTCGTCGGCGAGGTGCCGGGTTGACCAGCACACCAGCTGTCCGCTCGGGACGGTGGTGGTGGGGCCGTCAAAGAGGTCCTTAAACGATCCAGTGGTCCACGGCGTCAGCCGGGCGGCGAGGGTGTCGGCGGCGTCGGTGCGCTGGTCGGTGAGCGCGGCGGCGACGTCGCGGAGCAGCGGAGCTTGCCGGCGCCAGGTGTCGGGGTCGTTGGAGATGCCGGCCTGGTGGTAGGCGTCGTTGATCGCCTTGTCCAACGCGGCTCGCTCCGACGGCGGTGGTTGCTGTCCCAGCAGCACCGCGATCAGGGTGTGCAGGAACAGCGCCCGATGGGTGCGCGCCTGCGGGCGGCGGTCCTCGGGTGGAATGTCGAGGGGGTTGAGCCGGACCCCGCCGACGCCGAGGGCGATCGTGACGCCGCCGACGGCGTCGGCGAGGCGGATGTACTCGTTGTCGGGGTCGATCACCGCGACGTGCACGCCGTCGGCGAGGGAGCGGAGCACTTCGAGCTTGACGAAGTAGCTCTTGCCGGCCCCGGATCTGGCGAGGACGACGCTGTTGGCGTTGTGTTGCGCCCATCGGTCCCACCAGACGATGCCGTTGCTGGCGGGGTTGAGGCCGTAGAGCATGCCGCCGGTGGCGCCGGGTTCACCGGGCAGCGGCGCTGGCAGGTCCGCCGAGGCGAGGGGGAACGCCGAGGCGATCGCGTCGGTGTCCATCACCCGCCGCATGTTGAGTCCGTCGGTCGCCAGGGGCAGGGTGGTGGTCCAGCCTTGCAGTTGCCGCCACGTCGCCGGCTGGGTGTCGAGCAGGAGGGAAGCGGCGGTGGCCCTGACGTGCGCGACTGCTTCGTCGAGGTCGTCGAGGGTGGTGGCGTGCACGCACAGGTACAGGCCGACGCGGAATAGTTTGCTGTGGCCGCGGGCGATTCGGTCGGCCAGCTCCGCGGCGTCGTCGGCGGCGGCGTCGGCGATCGGGTCGGTCAGGCGGCCCTTTTCGGCGTCGGTGCGCCGGTTGGATTCCAGCCGAGCCCGCTGCTTGCGCAGCCGGGCGGCGGCGGTCTGCGGCGCCAGCGGGTCGATGTAGACGACGACGTCGAGCCGGCCCGGCCAGGCCAGCAGCGGATCCAACCAGGCCGGTCCGACTTCGGCGGGGTAACCGGTCACGATCAGCGTGGCCACGTACCCGTCACCGATGCGCAGGTAGCGGGGCGTGTTCTCGATTCCGGCCGGGCCCAGAACGGCCGCGAGCCCGGCCGATTCGGCCGGGCTCGCGTCAGCGGTGGTGGGCTTACGCCGTTGCAGTGGGGGCATGTCAGTCTCCTGCTCCGGTGATGGCCGCGTCAGGCAGGGCACGGGCCCAGGTGACGTCGGCCGGGGTGTAGGGGTCGGTGGCGCAGGTCAGCACCGCTGCGGTTCGACCGCCATCGAGGACGGTGGTCTGTGCCCCGAGCGCGGACAGCGCCGACGCGGCGTGCGCCGTGCGGCGCAGGACCTCGGTGTCGCGGCCCTTGTCGCCGGTCGCGGTGACCGCCACGGTGACGGTGCGCCACAGCGGGTCCCGTCGTGCGGCGAGGTCGTCGAGGAAGCCGGCGTAGTCCCGAGCCGCGCCGGCCAGTGCCGGGTTCGCGATCGTCTCGGTGTTGTCGGCGATGCGTTGGGCGTGGCTGGACAGATCGACCCGCTGCGCGGAGATCACGATTTGCACCGGCCCGGACAGCGAGTTGAGCCACCGTCCGTAGCTGCCGATCAGGGCGGCCTGCTCCTCGCCGGTGCGCAGCCCGATGTTCACGGTGGTGCAGGCGACCAGCGCCACCGCGTGCGTCCCCACGTCGACGACACCCGTGCCGCTGATTGCCGTCGCCGGCAGCCGTAGCAGCGGCACCGCGGCGCTGGGTGTCTCGGTGGCCGGCGCCCAGGCCGGCACCGTGGCCGGTCGACCGGCCGCGGCCGGGGCCAGCCGCTTGGAACTGCGGGTGTGCCGCACCGCCGCCATCAGCCAGGCGTCCATGGACAGGCCGTCGCGGCGTCCCAGGGCCAGCACGATCGCCGCACCGGCGAGCGGGGTGAGGACCGCGATCAGGACCGGCTGCGGCAGCAGCGTCCCCACCGTACGAACGATGCCGTAGCCGAGCACTGCGGCCACAGCCAGGATGGCCAACTGCCGCGCGGTCAACCCGTAGACGATCTTGTCCGGGGTGTCGACGTCAGCGGGAATGCGGGCGTGCGGGGTGGCGTCGTCACTCGGGCGCATCGTGGTTCCCCTGTTGTCTGGTGCCAGCGGCGCGGGCCTTCATCGCCTGGGTGTAGAGGTCCACGCCGTCGGCGATCTCAGCGGCGGTGTATCGGTAAATCGGCCGACCAGTGGGCCAGGCGATGGCGACGACGGTGGACGTGTCGAGGGCAGCGTGGGATGGGTCGGTGACCTCGGCGGCCGGACGCGAGACATGGTGGGTGGTGGTCATCAGGGTGCCTTTCGAGAGGGCGAGGCGGCGCGGGCCTTCATCGAGCGGGTGTAGAGATCAACACCGCCGGCGATGTCGTCGCGGCTGTACGGACGCACGGAGCGGCCCGTTGGATAGGCGGTACCGGCGCGGCCGGGACCGGCGCCAGACGGACGCGGTAGCGGTCGAGGTGCGGATCCGCCGAAGTACGGTGATGCGGACGACGCGGCGGGGCGAAGTCGAGCTCCTCCTCCCCCACCTGAGCTCACCGGCCACGGCCGGGTAGCCGCGCCCGCCCCGCCCACGCCCGGGCCGCCGCCTCTTCCGCCGACGGCGCGGGCGGCCCCGCCTCTGGAGCCGACCGCGCGGGACAGGCCCCGGGTCAGTTGCTGCACGAGCACGACCCGCAGGACCGTGCCCATCGGGTTCGGTCGGCTCTGCGTGACGTACCGCCTCATCAGCGCGGGGATCTTGACCACGCCCCAGAGCAGGCAGACGACGATGAGCAGGTTCATCACCGCGCCGGGATCGCCGGGCAAACCGAGGACCGGAAGGTTCGCGTCCGGGGCCAGGAAGATCCTCAACGTGGTGTGCAGGGCAACGGCCTGCAGGGTGACCGTCCCCAGACAACCGAGCAGGGTCCGCCACCACAGCTTCGCCGCGCCCTCAGTCTGTGCAGTGCCATGCAGGGCCAAGGCGATCGGGGCGATGCCCACGGTGATGACCAGCAACCCCAACCGGATGATCCACTGCATGACGAGCATGCCGAGAAGGACCGTGATGAGCAGTCCGATCAGGATGAGGAGGAACCCGACTGGGCTCATTCCCGTCTGCCCGGTCAGCGCGGCGGCCGTGATGGCGCGCAGCTGCTGCAGCGAGCCGGGCGCGGTGATGTCCTGCCCGGTCAGGGCCGCGGTGAGTGCGTTGACCAGCTGGATCGCGGTGGAGCAGATCGGGATGGCGAAGTTGGCCGCGATCAGACCGATGACCAGCCGAGGGATGAGTTCCCCTGGCCCCACCCGGGACTGGATGGTGTCGCGGCCCATCACCAGGACCGCCATCCACAGGAACGCCAGCACGTAGCAGGTGTTCACGATGGCCAGCGACGTGTCAGCGAACGCCGTGACCTGCGGCAGCTGCGTGACGTCGGGGCTGACGAACACCGTGGCGGCCAGCAGGTCCCACAGAACGTTCAGCGCGCCGAGGATGGTCTCGGCAAACCACCCGATGACGGGGTTAATGAATTGACTGACGAGCCAGTCGTCCACCTCAGCCCCCGACCCAGCCCTGCACGATGGCAAGCAGGATGGGCGCGAGCACGGCCAGGGCGTAACCGATCAGCGCGCTCTTGAGCGCGGACTTGGCCTTGTCCACCTCGGTCGGGTCCCCGCCTGCCGCGAGGTAGCGAAGCCCGCCGATGGTCAGGAACAGGGTGGCGACGCCGATGAGGATCCCGACGATCCAGGTGGTGATGTTGCTGATGACCACGGGCAGCGAGTTGGCGGCCAGGATGTGCGGCTCGGCCGCATACGCCGGGGCCGAGCCGGTCACGGTCGCGAGGAACGCGACCATGACCGCGATGGTGCGATAGAGGATGCGGCGGACCATGGTGAGCACCTCCCGCCCCGCATCTGCGGGGCTCGATTGGGGTTGAGGTGCGCCACCGGGGATCGGGACGGGCCGTGGGAGCATCGCTCCTTCCAGCCGTGAGGTGATCGGGTGCGAACACGGCCACTCAGGCCGGCCGCGCCCCGATCCCTGGGGCGCCGACACCGGCCGACTCTCGGTCCGATGTCTTACCCACTAAGGCCCGCTGTTGGGTGGCCAACACGGCGTCCGCCGCGTCGCTGCGACCCAACAGCGACCCAACAGGCCGTCCCTGTTGGGTCGCACCCGCGGCAACGACTCGTTGTTGGGCGAGGGCCGTGCGCTGGTCGGTCGTGGCGACCTGACGTTGAGTCGCGGAGGCCGTGGGAGTGACGCGCTGTTGGGCGGCGGTCATGCGTTCGTGAATGGCAGCGACCCGCTGTTGAGTCGCGGCGACCCGGTGGTGCGTCACGGCAGCGCTGTGGCGCCGGCCAGGCCGCAGCGACACGAACGCGAGGTCGCCCGCGCGGATCGCTTCCAGAAGTCGGCGTTCGGCCTTCAACCGCCACGACGAGGCCAGGCTGGCGGTGATACCGAGGCGTGCCGCTGCCTGCGTGAGCGTGGCGCTCTCCAAGCGAGTCGCGGCGATCAGGTTCGCCTCGTCGGCGTCGATGACCCCGGCCGCGACGGCCCTGGCCAGGACCAGGTCCGGGTGATCCCACGGCTGCACAGGCGCGATCGGCCCGGTCGCGTCGATGTGGATGAGCTGGGCATCGGAGTCTGCGTCGCGGGCCTTGCGGGCGGCGCGCAGACCAGCGTCGATGAGCCGACCGACCACCCGCGGCGGTTCCACGTCGATGGTCGTGAGTCGTTCGATGAACCCGACCAGCAGCTCCGCGTCCAGGTCACGGGTGTCCCCGCGCCACCCCGACGCGAGGAGTCCGGCGATGTGGCGTAGGCCCGGCAGGGCAATGCCGACTGCGGCCACGACCCAGGCTGGGCCGTCCCGGCGAGCGCGGATGACCAGCTCACGCCACACCGCGTCGCGGACCTCGACGGTGGTCCGCGGCTCCAGCAGCAGCGCGCGGAGCCGTTCCAGCGGCAGGATCTCGTCCGGCAGGCCGTCGAATCCTCGACCATCGAATCCGACATGGGTGGGCGGCTGGACCAGCAGGGTGAAGGCACGGGCGGCCGCGGACAGCGGCGACGACGGCCAGGATCGAGCAGACATGGCATCCCTTGCGAGGCGCTCGGGCACCGCACCGTGACGGCGGCGCGAGACCTCTATCCGCGCACGGCTACCGAACAGTCCACGATCACACGAGCGCGGGCGGGAGCCTGTTGCGCCTGCTCACAGGGCATCTCTACCCAACACCCAACAGGAGGCGCAGGCCGGCGTCGGCAGAGTAACGGCACCCCACCAGCCCAGCTCACGGTCCTGTTGTGTGCTGTTGGCCAGGAAAGATCCGCGAGTCGCCGACGACCCAACCGGGCCTCGGGAGGTGCCCATGGGGTGATTCGGAGCATGCTCGGCGTCGGCCCAACAGGTCCGAACGCTGTTGGGTGCCGTTGGGTAACCGACCCCGTTACCGGGTGCTCTGAGCCGGCCCGGCGAGGCCATTCGTAGACGCGAACACGGCCAGTCAGCGCGGGAGCCACCCGCACATGACTGCTTCACCTGACCCCACCCCGAACGGCTGGACCCACCCGAACCCGTTGCACTGCGAGGCACGACAGCACACCGACGAGGCGGTCCTCGTCGGTGCTGATGTCCCGATCGCCGTCTGGCGCCTCGACGACCGCGACGACACCGAACCCGCCGCCCTCCCGGGCAGCCGGCTTGCGTCGCGCCTGGCGCAGCGACTCATCCTCGTGTACACCCAACGCGGCGACACGATCGTCGACTTCGACAGCGACCCGCAACTGGAGAACGCCAGCTGCCGCACGTCCCGCACGTACCTGCCCATCACCGATCCCACCGCAGTCGCCGACCTCGACGCGCTCACCGACCCGATCAGCCTCGTCGTCCTGCGATGGCCGCCACGGCATAACGTTCGGACACCGGCCAGCATCAGCGACCTGTTCGCCGCCTGCCGGCTCATCATGACCGCCGACACCTGCGCCATCGCCGCCGTCAGCTCCGCGGCACCCGGCCAGCCAGGCACGACGCACGCCGAACACATGAGCGAGCTCCTGCCCGCCGCCCGCGCCGCGGGCCTCACCCACATCCTGCACATTGTCGCGGTCACGGGACCCGGCGACCACGACGAGTTCCTCTACTACACGACGCGGGCCGAAGCCGAGGCGGCACGGCGGGGCTGGCCGACCGGCGACAACGAATCGAGCTACGGCGTCGACCTCCTGGTCTTCACCAACGGGAGTCGTCATGGCTGACCGCGACTCGAGTCAGCATGCGGTGCTCCTCTCCCTGGCAGAGGGTTGGATGAGCGAGAGGTCGGCGTCCCCGGCCCGCCTGCTCGGCGCGTCTGGTGTCGCCCACGCCGGCCGTTCGCAGGGTCAGTTCCGGTTGTCGGTGGCGATCACGGTGCGGCCCGGCTCGACCGGCGTGACGACGAGCCGCCCGTCGGCCACGGAGCTGCGCGGCGGCCGCCCCTCGGAGCGCACGTGCAGTGCCCGGGCGTCGGCCACGCCCAGTTGGACCAGGTCGAGTTCGATGCGTCCGGACACGTTCGGGGGAAGAGTGACGGCCAACTGGAGCCCGTCCCGCCGGTCGAGGGCGACCTCGACCGGTCCGCGCACCGTGGGCACCTTCGACCGCAACCACTGCAGCGGTCCGGGTTGCGGGGCGACCAGCACCTCGCGGGCGCCGGGTGCGAGCGGCCGGACACCGGCGACGAACCGGGGCACGATGTTGGCCGGCGCCGATCCCCAGGCGTGGGAGAACGTCGTGTTGGGCTTGATCGAGGGGTCCCAGGCCTCCATGACGATGGTGGCGCCGAGGTCGTCCATCATGTGCAGCCAGGAGAACTGTTCCCGGCTGGTCAGCAGGCCGTGGGCAGCGTGGCCCAGCCCAGCACGGTAGAGCGCCTCGAGCAGGAACTGGGCGCCGTAGACACTGACCCGCATGCCCCTTGCGGAGAGCCACTCGCCGAGTGCGCGCACGTCGCGGTCCTCTGCCACGCCGAGCGCCAACGGGAACGCGGTCGCGTGCTGGGCGTGGTGGTCGGTGCCCACCCCGTCGCGGTATGCGCCCGCGACGGGGTCGAGCAGTTGGGCGTTGAGTGCCGCGCGGAGCCGGGCGGCCAGTTCGGCGTACCGTTGCTCGTCGGCGGCGCGGCCGAGCACCCCGGCGATG
Organism: Micromonospora sp. NPDC005173; assembly: GCF_040608515.1. Lineage (NCBI taxonomy): Bacteria > Bacillati > Actinomycetota > Actinomycetes > Micromonosporales > Micromonosporaceae > Micromonospora > Micromonospora sp. NPDC005173. The sequence continues at coordinate 25,966 of NZ_JBEXIK010000055.1, read as the reverse complement.
CGCGACAGGGCACCGAACGCTGCGTACTGCCAGGCGTTGATGACGGTGTTGACCCGGGTGAAGACGTAGCCGTCGCGGTTGCTGGTCGGCCAGTCGACGAGGTCGGCGTTGCTCTGGCTGGAGCTGCCGGGATTCTTTTCCACCAGGCCGGAGGCGTTGAGCGCCTCGTCGAGCTGCCGGTTGACGAAGAAGTCGTAGTCGGCCGCGAGGTTCGACGGGTCACCGGTCGCGAGATAGTCCTCCCAGGCGGTGATGACCGTCTGCAGCCGATACTCGGCGGGCCAGGTCGGGCGGCGGGCCAGGTACGACGTGGAGTACCGGGCCAGCGCGAAGGACCGCTGCGTGCCGTACTCCGAGAGCTGGTTGATGATGGCGTCGCCCTCGTAGGGGCCCCGCTCGCGGGTGGGCGTGTCCTGGTAGAGGTCCTGGCGGGTCGCCTCGATGGAGTACCGGCACATCTCCCAGACCCTGTCCAGGTCGGGGTCCGAACTCTCGAATGCGGCATCGTCGTCGTTCCAGGGCAGCTTGAGCACCGCCGCCTCGACGGCGTCGCTGAGGTCCAGCGTCGGGTCGGCGACGAGTTCGACCCACCGGAAGGCCCTGTAGCCCCAGTGCTCGAGCTGCTGCTGGCCGTCGCGCAGCGTCCAGACTTCGCGGTAGGTCTGCCCGGCCCGCAGGTTGTAGCGGGCGCCGGTGGGAGTGCGTTCCTCCCCGAGCCGGACCTCCACCGTCTGGCCCGCGGTGCCGGTGACCGAGAGCCGGATGCCGCCGACGACAGCGCGGCCGAGGTCGAGCAGCCACCGGCCCGGTCCGAGCTGCTCGACCGCGGTTGGGCGCAGGTAGGTGTAGGCCATGTTCGTGACCCACGCGGGTTCGAGCCGGCGGGTCAGCGACCCGGCCGCTGCCGGTTCCCAGCCGCGATCGTCGAAGCCGGGTCCGGTCCAGCCGACCGGTTCCTGCCGAGCGTCGATGTACTCCTGCGGCGCCTGGTAGTAGCCGCCCCCGGTGAAGCCGGCGGGCGGCCGCCAGCCACCTGCCCTCCTGGTTCGCCAGCCGTCGCCGGTCGCGACCACCTGGCGGGTGCCGTCGGCGAACACGACGACCAGTTGGGCGAGGAAGCTGCGCTCCTGCGGCGAATAGCACAGCGCCGCGAGCGCGTTACGCCCCGGTACGAGCAGGCCGGTCACGTCGTGGGTCTGGTATCGGGCCTCGCCGGCCATTGCCCGGACCGGACCCACGCCCGCGACCGTGTCGTTGAGCCACAGCTTGTAGACGTACTGCCGGGTCGGCTCGGGTGACTGGGCGGTGGCATAGACGAGCGCGGCGGCGACCGGTTTGTCGGGCAGGACCAACTCGGTACGCAGCAGTGCCCAGTCGTTGCTCTCCCCGAGCGTCGCCAGCAGCGACTGGCCGCGGTCGAGGACGAGGTCTCCGCCCTGGACCGTGCCGCTGGTGAACACCCCCGGACCGGAGGAGAAGTCCTCGTCGATGACTCGTGTGCCGCTAAGGTCGGTGAAGGACGCCGAGTGGAACCGCTGCGACTCGGTGCCGCCGTTGCGGAATCCGACGCCGCCGGATGCGTACGTGGCATCGACGGTCGTGTCGACCAGGGTGTCGCCGAGGTAGGTCCGGATGGTGGAGCCAGCGAGTTCGATTCGCACTCTGAGCTCGGTACCGGTCGCCAGGGGCAACCCGATCGACCGCTCATTCAGGACGGTGTAGGTGCCGTTGCGCTGGACGTGGGTCTTCAGCACGCCTGGTGAACCGGCACGGAGTTGCCAGAGGTAGTTGTTGGCCGCGTTCTGCGCCCGGAACCACAGGCTCGCGGCGACCGAGGCGATGGTGACCGACACCTCGAAGGTGCCGTCACCGAGCGTCCTGGTGCCGTCCTGCGCCCAGATGGGCTCGGAGATCCACGTGTCGCCCGCCTCGGTGACAACGGCCTGCGGCGCCGACCAGTGCGAGACGAGGCCCGGCGTCATCCAGGTGCGGACCCGCCAGTGGTAGAGCGACGCGGGCTGCAGCGGCGGACCGGCGTACTCCACCGCGGTCGAGTCGCTGGAGGCGACCCGACCGCTGTCCCAGACCAGGCCACCCCTGGTGAGCAGCTCGTCCCGGGTATGCGCGACCTGCACCTGGTAGGCGACCTGCCGGGGTGCCGGGCCGAGCGCCGGCACGATCCAGCTGAGCCGGGGCCGGTCCGGGGTCACCCCCAGCGGGGTGTCCAGCAGGGACGTCAGCAGGCCGTCAGGTATGGGACTCCCCGCCGGTACCGCCGCCGCGGGCGTTCCGGGGACGGCGAGCCCGGCCGCGGACGAGGCGGCACCGAGCGCGACGGCGCCGCTCGCGGTGATGAAACGCCGCCGGGAGAGACCCGCGGCGGGGCTGGCGACAGGTTTGCTCACACCGGCACCTCCGGTCTGAATCGTTTCAGGCAGGCTACACCCGGGATACGTCCACGTGAAGACAGTCGCCGTGGCCGGATCCGGTCCCGGTCAACCGATGGCAGCCTTCCTGCACTGTGGGCCCGGGCTGCCAGCCCGGGCCTATTCCACGGCGATGCCACGCCAAGCGGAAGGCGCGCGCGTCCGGCCGCGGTGCTCAACCCGTCGACCACGAACCGGCGCACCACGCTCATCGCCCCATCGGTGTCCCACACCGCCCGGTTCAACAACCGCTGCACACGATCCGGCTACGGTCCCCGACGTACTCGGCGATCGTCCACCCGTTGCGCTTCGGCAGGTCACTGGCCAACGCGGACACATACTTCGACGCCTGCTGCCAAGTCTGCGTCCGCACGAAACACGACCGCAGCCGCTCCACCAGCCCGGCCCGCAACCGCTGCACCCGCCCAGCCGCTATCCTGGCAGCCGCAGCCGCCCTCGATTTTGTTGTCTTCACACACACATGATCATCAGGGCGGCTGCACCCGTTCACCCGCCCCACCCGCAGTGTCCACGCTGGTCAGACCGCTAATGGCGGCTGCCGTACTAGCGAGGGTGCTGTCAACGGCGTCCCGTTAGGATGACCGCTACCGGACAACCTACGGGGAAAGGGTGCAGGCATGTCGGCGATCCTCCTGGGTTGGAACCCGCAGCGGTGGGCTTGGGCCGATTACGACGAGTGGGCCGCGCAGGTGCGGCGCGATGGGACGAGACGCGACACATGGAGCGTGGGTCGACGGGTCAACATCGCTGCAGGATCTGACGCGTGGTTGCTGCTGCAGGGTAAGCACCGCGGTCTGATCGGACGTGCCATCGTCCGGTCCGAGCCGTACGAGGGCCGGCATTTCTCGGATCCGGCGAAGACCGCCAACTATGTAGAGATCGACTGGCTGAGCCTGCTGCCGATCCCGGATCGAATCCCCCCGTTCGTGCTGAACACAGAGGCTCCGGGTGTGCCGTGGGACCACGTCTACGAATCTGGAAGATCGGTCCCCGCCGAGTCTGAAGCGGCCGTTCACGCCTTGTGGGAGCGTTTCGGCCCGCAGCACGAGGCCCGTGACCCAAGCGAGCTCCCCCAGGGTCTGTTCCCAGAGGGCGCGGTACGGACCATCATCGTCAATCGTTACGAACGCGATCCACGTGCCCGCGCGGCGTGCGTCGAGCACTGGGGCTTGGCCTGCGTAGCGTGCGGGCTCGACTTTGCGTCCGTCTACGGCGAGCTGGGCAAGGGGTTCACCCACGTCCACCATCTCACGCCGGTGTCACAGCTCGGACCCGACTACCAGGTTGACCCGATCGCGGACCTACGGCCGCTATGCCCCAACTGCCACGCGATGGTCCATACCCAAGACCCGCCGATGTCACCAGATGATCTGGCCGCCAGGATCCGGGCATCGCGGACAAGCGTCGGCTTGAGACGGACCGTGCCCAACGTGACTTCACCAGCGTCCACCTGCCCTGACTGTGGTCGGCCTGGCGTACCGATCATGTACGGGGAGCCTGGCCCGGAAATGATCGCCGCGGCGAAGGAGGGGCGGATCGCACTCGGTGGGTGCGTTCTCTACGACGGTCAACCAAGTTCGACCTGTTCTGAGGGGCACGAGTGGCGCGTAGATGAGTCTGCGCGGACGTAGGTGATCTTGCTGTCGCCGGACGCGCGGATGGGGGCCACCCCAGGTGAGTCTTCCGCTGATCGGGCTCACGACATCCGGTCGTGCAGAATGGAGTGTGACAGAGCTTCTGTAGCTCCAGCTGGCGGTGGACGGCCATCCTCCCGCCACTCCATCCGCTACGCCGCTTCTTCGCCCGGGCTGAGAGCCCAGTCCTGCCAGGTAACAGGGGCTGGGAGGCCCCGGCACCACCCAACATTCGCTGGATCTCGTTGGCGCTACGTAGCGCGTCGCGGCGGCGAGCAACGTCAAAGACATCACCAAGGCGCCGGGCCGGCGCGAGCGCCTGGCGGCGAGCTGGAAATGTCGGACCCCCGTTTTAAGGTCGGCCACGAAGGTGCCCGGCGGTGCTGCGAACACCCCGGGCTTGGCCGACTGTAGGGGTCGACATGACGAAGCCCAACGGCTTGTTGCCGGTTGAGCGCCTTCGGATAGATTTGAAACTTGTTGGGTACGGGCCATGCTCGAACTGTCGCGGACCTGTCCGTCAGACCGTCGACGGGCACCAGGTCCGCTGCCGCCGGCGCAGCTGCCAAGATATCCCGTTCGCCGCGTGTGTCTTCCCGGGCTGCGAGCAAGAGCGCAACGGTGGCTTCTTGTGCAGCAGCCATGACAACCAGCATCGCAAGGGACGCGGCCTTACCCAGCTGCGTGCCAAAGCTTCCAGCGCTGCGCTAACGGCTCGCGATCAGAGCGGACGCAAGCGGTGCGCGAGGTGCAGCCGGTGGCTTCCGGTGGACGTCTTCCAGAAGCGGATGACGGCGGCCGGCGGCCTCAGCTCCACGTGCCGCGACTGCCTCTCTCTGGCGAGGGTGACCAAAGCCCACAACCTGCCTGTGATCGCTTATCTGGATCTTCTCGCGAGCCAGGGCGGCGTCTGCGCAATCTGCAAGGAGCCTCCGGGCGCCAGTACGCGACTGGTCGTCGACCATCGCCACTCGTGCTGCCCGACCAGGAACAGCTCCTGCGGCAAGTGTGTACGCGGGCTTCTGTGCGGAACCTGTAACGCTGCGATTGGCCTGTTCCGCGAGGATCCCGAAATCTTCCGCCGAGCCATCGCGTACAAGCAGCAGTGGTCGGCGCCGCGCGGTGGCTAAGGCGACATGCGTTCTCTGCGCCGATCCCCACGTCGCCTTGGGCCTGTGCTACACGCACTACTGGCGCTACAGAGCCATCGGAGATCCGCTCTGGGAAGAAGATCTCTGTTCCGGCTGCGGGAAGCGGCGCGGTCTGCGAAACGGCGAGCTTCTCCGCTGCAGGTTTTGTCCAGGTGTGGCACGAGAAGAGTGTACGTTCGGAGGCTGCTCGGAGCCGGTGCGCTGGAACAGGCTCTGCAATGGGCACGCACAGCAGTTCCGCAAGCGCAAAGGGTCGGGTCGGCCGCTGGAGCCCTTGCGGCCGCGCCGGCGCAACCCTTCGGGCGTGGGCACTCGCGATATCGCTGGGCGAAAGCGGTGCGTAACCTGCGAGCAGTGGAAGTCCGAATCGGAGTTCTCTCGGCAGGCACTGGTTTCCGACGGGCTCGATCCGCGGTGCCGGACCTGTGCGAACCGACGCGAGGTTGAGCTGAAGTACAAGATGCCGGAGGGCGGCTACGTGGCCATGGTCGCGGCTCAGAACGGACGCTGCGCCATCTGTGCCAGCCCTCCGGCCCAGGGTGCGGGACTGGTCGTAGATCACGATCACTCCTGCTGTCCGTACGGCGTCCGGCGTACGTGCGGCCGATGCGTACGGGGCTTGCTATGCGGCGCCTGCAACAGTGCGCTCGGCATGCTTCGCGAGGACGTCGCGATGATCGCGCGCGCGAGCGTGTACGTCTCGGGCGGTCCAGCAACTAAGACCCAGACCAGCCGCGAGTCTTGTCCGGGGGTCGGTCGCCCGACCAAAGCCCCAAGTAGCCGCCGTCCATTAGAACACGCTCACCAGTGGGACAGGTGACCTCGCCGAGCACAACCTGTTCTGCCATGGGCGCGGAGTCTACGGCCAACGGCCGTTGTGATTGGCCGCTACACATCGCCGCATGCGCCTCGCGCCAAGCTCACTGATCTGCCGCCGAGCGCGCGGTCGGTGGCCATGGTGCGGTTACCGCAGACTCGAAGTGACGGTGACCGAAACCAGCGACGGCTGAGCGTGTGGGGCACACTCGCTGCATGGAGGAGATCGTGTTGTCGGTGCCCGGCTACGGCAGCGCGCGTGGCGTTGTGGCGCCCGTGGCGGGTGGCACAGTGTCCGTAGAGATCGTGGACGGCTCGGTTGAGATCTGCGGCGACCGAGCCGGGCTGCGGGATCTCGCACGATGGTGCCTCGCCCTTTCCGACGAGCGGGCACCGTCTGGGGCCCACATCCATCTCGACGCAGGGACCCTCCCGCTGAGTCTTGACTCGGCCCCTTTGATGCTGGCCCGCGACCCGCGGGAGGGCTATTAGGAGGATCGGTCCGACGGCAGCGGGCGGCGAGCCACCCCCACTGGCTCGCCGCCCGCTTGGCTGCGCGGCCCCCTACCTCCCGGCGGCCGTCAGCTCGTCGACGCCGAGGAAATCCCCGACGATCTGCCGCACCGGTTCGTGGTGCCGGCGGGTCGCGTGCACGTAGACGTTCATCGTCGTCGACACGCTCGCGTGCCCGGCCATCGTCCGCAGCGCCGCCAGGTCCACGCCCTCCGTCGCCAGCAGCGTCAGCAGCGAGTGCCGCAGCCCGTGCATCGTCATCCGGCGCGGCAGGCCCTTCTCGCGTCAGCCGATCCAGTCCGCCCCTGATCAGCTGCGCGTGGCCAGATCGCGGATCTTCACCCACCGGTCCGTGTAGAAGTCCTCGTACCGCCAGTGGTTCCCGCGCGGCGCCACGAACACGAACTCGCGCCCCGGCTCCCGGCTGGCCGCCGCCACCCGGTCGGCGATCATCCGCATCACCTCGGCGGTCAGCGGCACCTCTCGGTAGCCCTGCTTCGTCTTCGGCTTGGGCTCGACCACCCACCGCCGGTTCACCTTCCGCAGCACCTGCACGATCGACAGGGTGCCCCGGGCGACGCTCACCGCCCGAGGCGGCAGTGCCGACACCTCGCCCCAGCGCAGCCCGGTGGACAGCTTGCACAGCAGCAGGTCCGCCGCCTCCGGGTCCACCTCGTACGCCGCCGCCAGGAACAGCGTCGCCTCGTCGGGGCTCTCCAGGATGTCCCGCTCGGCGCGCGGACCCTCCGGCAGCGGCAGCCCATCCATCGGGTTGTACATCCGCACCGCCGGCTCCTCATCCTCGCCCGGCCGGCACGCCGCCTTGAAGATCGGCACCACGCTCTCGCCCCGGATGTTGGCGATCGTCTTCGCCGACAGCCCGGCGTCGCGCAGGCCCCGCTGCCACTCGCGCATCTCCCGCCGGGTGATCTCGGCGATCGGCCGGTCGCCCAGCCGCGGAAACACGTGCTTCTCCATCCGCTCCCGGTACTTGCGCACCGTCTCCGGGTGCGGCCTCACCAGCTGGCCCAGCCACTCCTCGGCGTAGGCGCGAAACGTCAGCTTCTTCTGCGCCGGCTCCGGTGCCGGGGCGGCCACGCCGGCGGGCACGAGCTGGGCGAAGCCGTGGGCGACCAGTTGCTCCGGCGTCGGCATCTGCTGCCCGGCCGCGTCGACGAGCGTCTTGAACCGCTTCGCGTCCGCCTGGTAGTCGAACGTGCGGCTGTCGAACCCGTTCTCGCGGCGGCCGCCCTCCCGCCACTTCACCCGCCACCGGGTGCTCTTGCCGTCCTTCGTCGTCCTCTTCTCGACTGACGCCACGGTTCCTACACGCGAACGTGGCGGCCTCGACCCGGTGTCTGCGGGCTCTGCCGCCGACGCACCTGTATGCGCAACAGTGGGACCGTAACCGTCTCGCCCGCCGGGCACAAGATCGCGCCACCCGCTGGCGCGGACGACCCGACTCCGAGCCCGTGTTCCCACGGTGTTCCCACGGCGGATCTTGCCCGAGAAACGATGAAGGCCGCCGACCTGAGTAATACCAGGTCAGCGGCCCAATGCCTGCGTCGTTCTGCTGGTGTCCGAGGGGGGACTTGAACCCCCACGCCCTATACGGGCACTAGCACCTCAAGCTAGCGCGTCTGCCATTCCGCCACCCGGACCTGCACGTTCAGCCTACCTCGCCGACCTGGATGATCTTGACACCCGAGGGTCGGCCCAGCGGGCCGCACGGGGAGTTACTGTACACGGCACTCGTGGATCATGCACATCGCCTTCCGACCCCTCCTTGAAGGCGCTCCCACCGCTGCTCAGACCGCCTCACCAGCCGTCTCCGAAGCACCGCCGGAGGCGTGTCCGGGTAGCGTGCGGCGGCCCTCTGGCGGCAGCATTGCCACGTGCCCCAACCCTCTCCCCTGGCAGCCGCCCAACAGCGGGCCCTCGCCCTGCGTACCGCTGGCGACCTCAGCTCCGCCCGGCAGCTGCTCGCGGAGGCCGTCGGTTCCGCCCGCCCGCCGTACGGCCAGGACCACCCCGAGGTGCTGCACACCGCGCACCTGCTGGCCCGCCTGCACCGGGAGGCGGAGGACCCGCTCGCCGCCCGTCGGGTGCTGGAGGAGGCGTTCGCGGCGGGCGAGCGGCGCTGGGAACACTCCGACCCGGTGATGCTCGCGCTCGCCTTCGAGCTCGCCGAGGTCGCCGAGGAGTTGGGCAATCGGCACGAGGCCCGCCGCAACTACACCCGCGTCGCCACCGCGGGGCCCGCCGCACTCGGGGAGCACCACCCGGCGGTACGTGCCGCCCGCCACTACCTCGGTGAGGCTGCACCAGGGCCGGCCGAGCGGCACGGCTCGCCGCCGACGCCCCACCCGGTCCCGGCCACCGCCGCGACTGATTCCGGCACCCGGTCAGCGCTGTCCGGCCCGACCCTGTCTCTGGCGACCCTGGCCGCGATGCGGCCGGGAGCGGGCGGCCCGGCCGCCGCGTCACCGTGGGCTCCGCCGCAACAGCCGCCCACGCCCCGGTCAACCCCACCGGTGGTACGCGCGCCCGCCGCGTCCACCGGCGCCGGCGCACCATCGGCAGCGGCTCCCGCCCCCCGGGTTGCGCCGGCCCAGCCGCCGGTGCGGTCAGTGTCGACCTCCGTCGCGCCACCGCAGCCCGGCCCGCCACCCACGCCGCCCGCACCTCCCGTGCCGCCGCGCCAGCGCGCCGTGGAGCAGCAGCCCCGGCCGGCGGTAGATCCAGCACCCCGGCCACAGGCGGAGGGCCAGCCGACGAAGCCGGCGTACCAGGTCGGACAACAGCCGCCACCTCGGCAGCCGTCCGGCTCGGCGATGCCGCCGCGTCAACGGACAGGCGACCAACCGACCCACTCAACGGTCGACGCGCCGCCGTCCCCGCCGCCGACGTCCTCCGCCCAAGCGTCAGCCGCCGCACCGCCGGGTCCGGCGCCCCGCTGGGACAACCCGACGATCCGGGTCCGGCAGATCGAACCGCTGCTGGCCGAGGAGGCCGCTCGCATCGCGGCCATCCGCGTCGACGCGAGCGGGTCGGGCGGCGCAAGCAACACCGGGGCGGCACTGCCCCAGCAAATCCAGCCCGTCTCCGCACCGCCCGGGCACCCCTACCCGGTCTCCGGACCGCCGGCCCAGCTCTACCCGGTATCGGGGCCTCCTGGCTACGCCCAACCCGTCTCCGCACCACCCGGGCACCCCTACCCGGTGTCCGGACCGCCGGCCCAGCCTCACCCGGTGTCGGGGCCACCTGGCTACGGTCACCCCGTCTCCGCGCCACCCGGCCAGCCGTACCCGGTCTCCGGACCGCCGGCCCAGCCCTACCCGGTGTCGGCGGCGCCAGCTCAGCCCTATCCGGTGTCGGGGCCTCCCGGCTACGCCCAACCCGTCTCCGCACCGCCCGGGTACCCGTACCCGGTGTCCGCGCCGCCCGGCTACGGCCAGCCAGTCTCTGGAGCAGGCCACCCCTATCCCGTGTCCGGACCGCCGGGCCAGTCCTATCCGGTGTCGGGGCCGCCCGGTTACGGTCACCCGGTCTCCGCGCCCCCGGTGAGCGCGCCGCCCGTACCGCCCTGGGGGTTGACCGCGCCGCCGTGGAGCCGCACCGCGCCGTCGCAACCACTGCCCACAGCGGACGGCGAACGGGCCGGCCGGTCCCCCATGGACACGGACGGGACCGACGGTGAGGTCGAGCCCGGCACGGTAGCTCCGGCGAGCGCGCCGCCGCACCAGGCGGGCGTCGACCCTGCCCAGAGCGAGGTGTTCCCGCCCGTCCGGTCGTTCAGCAGCGACCCGGCCAGACCAGACGTAGGCCCGGGCCAGCCGACCGCCGCCCCGTCGAACCAGGCCGTCCGGCAGCCCGGCCCCGTCGCGGCTCCGGCCGAGTCGGCACCGTCGTCCTGGCCGCCGGGCGCCGACCCGGCCCCGATGACGCCGACCGCACCAGGCCCCGGGGGGTACGCCGAGCCGGTGTCGACTCCACCGGCGGCCACGGGGCCTCCCCCGGGTCCGTTCACGTCACCTGCCGACGCAGCCTCGCCCTACCCTCTGCCGCCGACCGCCCCGGCGTCCCGACCGACCCCAGAGCCCTATCCACCTCAGGAGCAGTACCCGGCCCAGGAGCCATACCCAGGCCAGCTGTACCACCCCGGCCAGGAGGCGTATCCGGCCCAGCAGTACCAGCCGGGTCAGCAGTACCAGCCAGGCCAGCAGTACCAGCCGGGTCAGGACGGGTACCGGTCGGCGGCGTACACCGATGAGGGCGGGTCGACGGGCCGCAGCCGGGCGACGCTGATCGCCGCGGTGGTGGCGGCCGGTGTGGCCGTGGTGGGCGTGGCCGGCCTGGGCGCGCTGGTCCTGACCCGCGACGACTCGCCACCCTCGACCGGGACCGCGCCGGCGGCCACAGCTCCGGCGCCGGCCGGGCCTCCGCCGGGCGACCTGAAGCTGCGGGACGACTCCGTCACGATCACGCTGAGCTGGACGGACCCGTCCGGCGGCTCGGTGCCGTTCATGGTTGCCGGTGGTCGGGCGGGGCAGGCGCTGGGAGTGATGGCCACCGTGGACCCGGGCCGGCTCAGTTACACGGTCAACGGGCTGAACTCTCGGGTGGACTACTGCTTCACCGTGCTGGCGGTCTACTCCACCGACAACTTCGCCACCTCGGGACAGGTCTGCACCCAGCGGGAGCGCGCCACCCCAACGAGCTGACCAAGCCAGACCGGCCGTCACCGAGCTGAGCTGGGAGTCCACAACGCACACGCTCGGTATCCACAGGGGTGACCGTGCGGGTTCCCCCGTCACCGGCAGAGCCATATGATGGCACCCGGCTCAGGGGAGGGGTCGCCGCGAGGCGCGCCACCTGCCACGACTCAGGGGAGGCAGCCGGCTGTGGCCAGCATCGACGATGCCGTGGAGACCGACACCCCCCGTTCGCGGTCCAGGCTGCGCGGCGGGCTGGTGACAGTTGGCACGGTGACCGCGCTGCTGGCCGCCATGGGGCTGACCGTCCTCGGGCTGGGCGCGGCCGACAACGCGGTCGCCAACTACGACGCGAGTTCCTGGCTGTGGAGCGCGGCGCGCAGCGAGCTGGCCCGGGTCAACGGGGTCACCGCCCGGGTCGACACCCGCACCGAGGTCGCCGGTGCCCGTCGGCACCCGATGCAGGTCACCCAGACCGACCGGCTGCTGATCCTGCGTGACCTGCAGACCGGGCAGGTCAGCTCACTGGACCTGGCCACCCTGCAGCTCACCGCGACCACCCGGACCACTCCCGGCCTGGGCGTGAGTGTCGCGCTGCACGAGGACGCGGCGTTCGTCGTCGACGCCGTGCAGGGCATCGTGCGGCAGCTCGATCCGCGTTCTCTGACGCCGGTCGGCGAGCCGGTGCGCTATCCCCCGGGCATCACCGGCGGCACCTTCGACGGGGAGGGCCGGCTCTGGATCGCGGTGCCCAGCGAGGGCACCGTGTCTGCGGTCACCGCCGCGAAGCTGCCGTCCGCGCCGGCCTCGGCCGCGCCCGCCGGCGGCGGGCTCAGCCCGGAGCGGGTCGAGACGTACGAGGTCGCGGAGGCCAGCCACGATCTGGTGGTCTCCACGCTGGACGATGGGGTGGCGGTGCTCGATCGCACCGCCGGGAAGCTGGTGCGGGTGCAGCGCGGCGAGGTGCGCCCGACGCCGCTGACGTTGACCGGGCCGGCGGCTCTGCCGGCCCGCACCAGCGGGCCCCGCATCCCGGTCACCGTGCCGGCCGAGCGGCGGGTGCTGGTGGTGGGCGATGCCGGCGAGGAGCGGGCGTTCACCGTGCCGGGCACCGGCGAGCGGCTCAGCCCGGCGGTGGCCTGGGCGGACCGCTTCTACTGCGCCGACGAGGCCACCGGCACCATCTACTCCTTCGACGCGGCCGGCCAACTGGTCGACACCGTCCGCGGTCGGGCGAACGGGCCGCTGGAGCTGGAGGTACGGGAGAACCACCTGTTCATCAACTCCCCCGACTCAGCGACGGCGCGGGTGGTGGACGACAAGCACCAGGTGCGCGAGGTCAACAAGTACGCCAACGACGTGCTCGGCGGTGACCCGCCGCCGACTCCCCCACCGCCGCCTCCGCCGAAGAAGCCCCGGGTGGGCAAGCCGAGCGCGCCGCGCAGCGTCACCGCCGCCGCCGGCAACGCCCAGGCTCGGGTGAGCTGGCGGCCGGCCGCCGCGAACGGCGCCGAGATCATCAAGTACGTGGTGCAGGGTGCCGGCCAACGCCTGGAGGTGGGCGCCAACCAGCGTGCGGTGGAGGTCAAGGGTCTGACCAACGGCGAGACGTACCGGTTCGCGGTGCACGCCGTCAACGCCAAGGGCGACGGCCCGTCGCGCAGCAGCAACCCGGTGACGCCGACGGCGGCGGTGCCCGACGCGCCGGCCAGCGTCACCGCCCAGGAGCGGCCGGACGGCACGGTGCTGGTGAAGTGGCCGGCCGCGAACGGGCAGGGCAACAAGATCGCGAAGTACGCGGTGACGGCCAGCTCGGCGGGGACGAACGCGCCGGCCGGTGAATCGACGAAGACGGAGCTGGTGGTGCCCGCCGGGGAGCTGGAGTTCGGCACCCAGTACGCGTTCACCGTGGTGGCGGTCAACGACAAGGGCGCCGGCTCGGCGGCCTCGCCGGTCAGCAACACGGTGGTGCCGTTCGCGGCACCCGGACGGCCGGTCGACCTGCAGGCCGGCACGGTCGCCAACCAGCCGGGCGCGGTCACGGTGCAGTGGGCGCCGGCCGAGGCGAACGGCCGACCGGTGACCAAGTACCTGGTGGACGTCGGTGGGCGCAGCAGCGAGGTGACCGACACCAGCACCACCGTCACCGGGCTGGGCAACGGCCAGAACGTCACGGTGAAGGTGAAGGCGGTCAACGAGGCCGGGCCCGGCCCGGAGGCGACCGCCACGGCCCGCACGGTCGCCGAACCACGGGTCACGGTGACCGGCTCGTCGGCGACCGCCACCTCGGCGACGGTCACGTTCACCGTGGACGCTGGCGGCGGTCAGGCCACCTGTTCGGTGAGCACGCCGGGCGAGCCGGCGAAGGCCGGGGCGTGCTCCAGCATCACGGTGCCGGGCCTGACGCCGGGCACGGCGTACACGTTCACGGTGACCGCGAGCAACGCCGCCGGCAAGGGCACCGCGACCAGGGCGCAGGGCACCGACGCGCTGTACGGGATCGCGACCTGCAACAACGGGCCGAGCGGCGACCAGCGGACCTACTGCGACAGGGAGGTCGACGGCCGCAACGGCAACGAGATCTTCAGGGTCACCCGGCAGGACAACGACCAGCAGGAGGGTTGGGCGAAGCCTGGCACCCGGCTGAGGGCGTACTGCAAGAAGTCCGGTGAGAACGTCGACTCCTGGATCTACAACAACCAGAAGCAGAGCACCTGGTGGGTGCAGGTCGAGTACAGCGGAAAGAACTACATCCCCTGGGCCTGGCTCAACCTGGAGGGCGGCGACAACATCAACGTCCTGCCCACCTGCTGAACCAGCCAGGCAAGGAGCACCACCAACCGTGAACACCCACGAGCCGCTCACCCAGCCGGAGGTGCAGGGCTTCGCCGCCCTGGCCGCCCGGCTGGCCGAGAACATCAACGCGGTGGTGCTCGGCAAGCCGCAGGTGGTCCGGCTGGCGCTGACCGCGCTCTTCGCTCAGGGTCACGTGCTCCTGGAGGACGTGCCCGGCGTCGGCAAGACGACCCTGGCGCGGGCCATCGCCGCCACCGTGAAGGGTCAGTGGCGCCGGATCCAGTTCACCCCCGACCTGCTCCCCTCGGACGTGTCCGGGGTGACCATCTTCAACCAGGCGACCCGTGACTTCGAGTTCCACCCGGGGCCGGTCTTCGCCAACATCGTCATCGCCGACGAGATCAACCGGGCGTCGCCGAAGACCCAGTCGGCGCTGCTGGAGGTGATGGAGGAGCGCACGGTCACCGTGGACGGGGTCCGGCACCCGGTGCCGGAGCCATTCCTGGTGGTGGCCACCCAGAACCCGGTGGAGATGGACGGCACCTACCGGCTGCCCGAGGCGCAGTTGGACCGCTTCCTGGTCAAGCTCTCCATCGGCTACCCGGACGAGGCGGTCGAGGTGGAGGTGCTGCGCGGCGCGACCGTCCGCTCCCCCGAGGCGCTGACTCCGGTCACCGACACCGCGACCGTCGGGGAGATGGTGCGGATGGCCCGCCGGGTGCACATCGCCGAGCCGCTCTACGCGTACGCGGTCCGGTTGGCCGCCGCCACCCGCACCCACCAGCACGTGCGGGTCGGGGTGAGTCCCCGGGGCGTGATCGCGCTGACCCGCGCGGCGTGCGCGTACGCGCTGATCGACGGACGGGGTTGGATCATGCCGGAGGATCTGAAGGCGCTCGCCGAATCGGTGTTCGCGCACCGGCTGCTGCTCACCCCGGACGCCCAGGTGCGCGGGTTGACCGCCGTGGAGGTGCTGCGCCAGGCCATCGCCTCGGTGCCGGTGCCGCTGCCGTCGGGGCAGCCGGCGCCGGTGCAGGGCTGACCGGCGGCAGCGCCATGGGGATCACCGCCCGCGGGGTCGGGCTGCTCGCCTCTGCCGTCGTGCTGCTGGGCGTGGGTTTCCGGTTCGCGTACCCCGAGTTGACGCTGCTCGGCGCGGCGGCCGGCGCGGCCGTCGGCTACGCCGCGCTGACGGCGGCCTGGCGGCCCCGGCTGACGGTGACCCGTCGGGCCGACCCGGACCGGGTGGCCCGTGGCGAGGCGGCGAGCATGACGCTGACCGTCCGCAACACCGGCCGGCTGCGCTCGGCGAACCTGCTGGCCGAGGACCGGTGCGGGGCCCGCACGGTGCCGGTGCCGCTGCTGCGCCTGCGACCCGGCCGGGACACGGAGGTCCGCTACGAGGTGCCGACACATCGCCGTGGGGTCGTGCCGGTCGGGCCGCTGCGGGTGACCCGGCGCGACCCGCTGGGCCTGGTGGCGCTGGCCCGCCCGTACGGTGCGACGGCACCGGTCTGGGTGCACCCCCGGATCCACCCGCTGACGGCGGTGCCGACCGGCGCGGGGCGCAGCCTCGACGGCCGGGTGGACGGGGTACCGCACGGGTCGATCACGTTCGACTCGCTGCGGGAGTACGTGGTGGGCGACGACCTACGCCGGATTCACTGGCGGACCAGCGCCCGGGTCGGCGAGCTGATGGTGCGGGAGAACGTGGACACCAGCCTGCCCCGCCTGGTTGTGCTGCTGGACAATCGCGCCGCCGCACACCAGCGGCGGGTGGATGGGGTGGCGGAGTCGTTCGAGTCGGCGTGCGAGGCGGCAGCCTCGGTCGTCACCGCCGCGCACCGCGCGGACCTGCCGGTGCTGTTGCTGCTGGTCGCCCCGGAACCGGCCACCCCGGCCGAGCGGGGGCACGGCGACCGGACCGGCGATGAGACGGGCGAGGACCCGGGCGGCGGGCACCCGCTCGGGCCGCTGGACCGGCTCGCCGCCGCCGAGCTCTCCGGCGACGACGACGCGCTGCGCGCGGCCACCACCCGGCTGCGGCAGGACCGGCTCGGCGACACGTTGATCTTCCTGACCGGGCCGGGTGGTCGGGGCGAGTTGGGCCACGTCGGCGCGCTGCGCGGCGCGTACCCCTCGGTGGTGGTCGGGGTGTTCGGCGCGACGGAGCCGACGCCGGCCGGCGCGTCCGGCCTGGTGGTGGTTGACGCGGCCGACGGGGCGCAGTTCGCCGCCGAGTGGGACGGGGTGCGCAGGTGGTGACGGACGTCGGCCAGCAGCGGCACGGTGGTGCGAGCACCGTCGGCCCGGGGGGCCCTGCCACGAGCCCGGAGCCGGGCGCACCGCAGCGGAACGCCGGGCGGGTGTTGCGGGTGCTGCGGGCGTCCGTCGTCCCGCTGGCGTTGATCGGCCTGACCGCGCTGGCCGGGGTGGTGCTCGGCCGGGTGTACGCCGGCGACCTGCTGACCCGGCTGGTGATCGGTGCCGCGGCCGGGTCGGTGCTGGTCAGCGTTGCCGCCCGGCGGCTGCCGTCCTGGCTGGTGGCGCCACTGTCGGTGGCCGCGATGGCCGGCTGGACGCTGTGGTCGCTGCGGCTGGCCGCCGCTCGGGCGGATCTGCCTGGCGGCCTGCTGGAGGTGACGGCGGATGCCGCGCGCAACGGCATCCCCCGGCTGCTCACCGCGATGATCCCGGTGGAGCCCACGCCGGACACGGTGCTGGTGCCGGTGGTCGCCGCCTGGCTGGCCGGGCTGGCCGGCGCGGAGGTGGCGCTGCGCACCGGCCGGGTGCTGCTGGGCTACCTGCCGGCAGCGGGGCTCTACGCCGCCGCCCTCTACGTGGTCGGCCCGAACGCCGAACCGGCGATCGGGGTGACGCTGGCGTTCGTCGCGGTCGCGGCGGTCGGCCTGGCGACGCCCACCGGTGTACCGGCGGCCGGGGGTGATCCGAGCGCTGACCTCGCCCCCCGGGTACGCGCGGCGGTGCGGGTCCGGCTCGCCATCACCGCGACGCTCGGGGTGGCGCTGGTGGTCGGGCTGGTCGCGCTGCTCGGCCCGGTGCTAGCCGGTCAGGTCGACGGCCGGCCGGTGGACCCCCGCCGGTACGTGGAGCCGCCGCAGGTGCAGACGCTGGACGAGAACCCATTGATCCGGATCTCCGGTTGGGCGCTGCACCCGGAACAGAAACTGCTCGACGTGAGCACGGTTCGTTCCGGCGCCCCGACACCGCCGGTCGGTGGCGTCACGCCGAGCGCCGACAGCACCGGGCCGGACGGCGGCACCGAGGACGGGCCGGAGGCGGCGGACGGCGCCGGGGGCAGCGTGCGGATCCGGCTGGCGGTGCTCAGCGACTACGACGGGGTGACCTGGCGGGTTGGCGCGACGTACCGCAACGCCGGTCGGATCCTGCCAGCCTCGACGCCGGCCCGGGACAGCGTGGTGGAGACCGTCCGGCAGCAGATCACCGTGGCTGAGCTGAGCGGCCAGTTGCTGCCCGCCGTGGCCACGCCCCGTGAGGTCAGCGGCGCCCGGGTGGCGTACGACCCGGCGACCGGGACGCTGATCCGGCCGGAGGGGCTGACGCCGGGGCTGCGATACACGGTGGCCTCGGCCCGGGAGCGCCCGGACGCCAACCTGCTGGCGACCGCGAACGTGCCGGCCGGTGCGGAGGTGGCCCGGGTGCTGCGGGTCGCCGACGGGGTGCCCGACCCGCTGCGACGGCTGGCCGCACAGCTCGCCGAGGAGAACGGCGCCCCGTACGCGCGGGCCACGGCGATCGAACAGTTCCTGGCCGAGCACTACCGGGTGGCGGCGGACGCGCCGAGCGGGCACGCGTACCCGAACCTGGGCTTCTTCCTCTTCGGACCACGCAACGGCGGCGGGCAGGAGGGCACCTCGGAGCAGTTCGCCGCGGCGTTCGCGGTGCTCGGGCGGCTCTCCGGGCTGCCCACCCGGGTGGTGGTGGGCTTCGAGTCCAGCGGGCAGGGGCCGGTACGGGCCGGCGACGCGTACGCCTGGCCGGAGGTGCTCTTCGACGGCCTGGGCTGGGTGGCGTTCGACCCGATGCCCCGCCCGGACAACGAGCCGAGGCCGGTGGAGGAGGACTTCCGCCCGACGCCGGAGGATCCGCCGCCGTCAGAGGCCCCGGCACCCACCGTGGAGCCGACAGCGTCGCCGGAGCCGGCCGCCGCCCCCGGCGGGTCGAGCGACCAGGGCGGTGTGTCCACCCCGGTGCTGGTGGCCGGCGGCAGCGGTGGCCTGCTGCTGCTGGTGGGGGCGCTGCTGCTCACCCTGCTGGCGATGCGCCGTTCGCTCACCCGCGCCCGGCTCGGCCGGGGTGACCCTGGCCAGCGCATCGCAGGCGCCTGGCGGGAGGTTACCGACGCGTTGCGGCTGGCTGGTCGGCCGGTCGGCGACGACCTGGCGGCCACCGAGGTCGCCGGGCAGGCCCGGCAGGCCCTCGTCGACGCCCGCACCGAAAGGGCCGGCGGCGAACAGACGGGCGACGCGCCCACCCCAGACGACACCGCGACCGGCACCGGCGCCACCGAAACCGGCGTCGACGAGTTGGCCGACCTGCTCAACCGGGTGGCCTTCGCCCCCGGCGCGGCGACCCCGGACCAGGCGGCCCGGGCCGCCGAGGTATCCACCGCCTACGTGTCGAGCCTGCGCTCCGCCCGCCCCTGGTGGCGCCGCATCATCTGGTCGACCCATCCCGCACCCCTGCGCCGCCGCACGGCGACCGACCCACCCCGGTGATCAAGAGGTTTGCGTCACCTCAGGTCCGTTTCCTGACGCGAACCTCTTGATCACCAACGGATAGGCCGGGGTGGAAGGGGAAGGGGGTCAGGCCGTTAGGCGGCGGACGAGCTTGCGGAGGCCGGCCTGCCAACCGTCCGGGTCCTCGGCGCGGCGGCGCGCGTAGTCGGCGACCTCCGGGTGCGGCAGGATCAGGAAGCGCTCCTCGGCCAACCCGGCGATGGCCGCGTCGGCGACCTGGTCCGGGGTGAGCACCGCGCCGGAGGCGGCGATCACCCGGGCGCCCAGGTGACCCTCGACGATCCCGCCGGCGAGCATCGGGGTGTCCACTCCCTGCGGGCAGAGGGCGCTGACCCGGATGCCCCGGTCCCGGTAGGTGATGGCCAGCCATTCGGCGAACCCCACCGAGGCGTGCTTCGTCGCGGTGTACGCGGCGTCGCCCACCGCGGTCAGCACGCCCGCCGCCGAGCAGGTGTGCAGCAGGTGGCCGCCGCCGCGGGCGAGCATCCCGGGCAGCACCGCGCGGGCCGAGTAGACGTGGGCGAGCACGTTGACCCGCCACGCCCGGTCCCAGCCGGCGTCGTCGACCTCCACTCCCCCGCCGGTGGTCACTCCCGCGTTGGCGCAGAACAGGTCGATCCGGCCGTACCGTCGCTCGGTGTCGTCGACCAGCGCGCGGACCTGATCCTCGTCGGTGACGTCGAGTGTGGTGGCGTGCGCGACCGGGCCGATGCCCTCGGCGACCGCGCGGGCCGCGTCGCCGTCCAGGTCGGCGATCACCACGGCGGCGGCGCCTTCGGCGGCGAACCGGCGGGACAGTGCCGCACCGATGCCGCCAGCGCCGCCGGTGACCACCACGATCCGGTCGGTGAGGTTCACGCGGACGCTCCTACGGGGTCGGTGCCCAACTGGGCGATGAGGGTGGTCAGTGCGGCCGCCCCGCCGGCGGTCACCTCGGGGGTGGGCAGCAGCGCGAACACCGGCACCTCCACGCCGGCGTCGGCGTAGCGGCGCACCTGGGCGCGGCACTGCTCCGGTGAGCCGTGCAGCACCAGCGCGTCGACCACCTCGTCCGGCACCGCCGCGCTGGCGCCACGCCGGTCACCGGCGGCCCAGGCCTCCCACATGGGCGCCAGCACCTCGTCGCGGCCGAGCCAGCGGTGGAACTCGGCGTACGCCGGGACGGTGAGGTAGCTGGTGATCAGCCGGCGGCCGAGCGTCCGGGCGTACCCGGCGTCCTCGGTGGGGCAGACGAAGATCCGGGCGGCCACCTCGAAGCCGGCGCGGCGCTCGCCCAGCTCGGCCAGGGCGCGGGGCACGTCGTCGGCGCTGAGCCAGTTGAGGATGACCCCGTCGGCCTCGGCGCCGGCCAGCCGGAGCATCCCCGGGCGCAGCGCGGCGAGCAGGATCGGCGGCGGCACCGCGAGCGGCCTTTCCAGGGTGAACCGGCGCACGGTGAAGGTGTCGTAGACCTCGTCCACGGTCTCGCCACGCAGCGCGGCGCGCAGGAAGCGCAGGACGTCGCGGGTCCGCCGGAACGGCTCGTCGAACCGCACCGCGTTCCAGTCCCGCACCAGCACCGGCGACGACGCGCCGATGCCGAGCGAGAACCGGCCCGGCGCGGCCTCGGCCAGCGCCGCCGCGCTCATCGCCAGCAACCCGGGCCCCCGGGTGAAGACCGGGGCGATCGCGGTGCCCAACCGCAGCCGGGGCTGCCAGGCCGCGGCGAGCGCCAGCGGGGTGAACGCGTCGGTCCCCGCGACCTCGGACGACCACACGTCGGTGAACCCGGCACGGTCGAGCGTCGCGTAGACCGCGGCGTGGTCGGCCAGCGGGATGCCACTCAACGGCACCGTCATGCCCCATCGATTCGTCACCGATCGATCGTGCCCGTTGACGGGGCCTGCGAGCAAGATCCCCGAACCGGGCGGATTTGCCGGTATCGGGCCGCAAGGGCTGTCGCCTGGTGCTACGACTGCCAGGTGGACCGGACCGACGGCGCAGGCCGCTGACCGTGGATTCCAGGGGAGTGGGACGCCTGGAGCCGATGCCCGCGGCGGCCGCCCCCAACCGGGCGACCATCCTGGAGCTCTTCTTCGACCTGGTCTTCGTCTTCGCGCTCACCCGGATCTCCACTCGCGCGTTCGAGGATCTGAGCCACGATCTGGATCGGGTGCAAGGCTGGGGGGCGGTCACCGGGGCCGGCAAGACGCTGCTGTTGCTGCTCGCCCTCTATGCGGTCTGGCAGGGCACCGCGTGGACGACCAGCCGCTACGACCCGTACCGGTTGCCTCTGCAGACCGTGGTGATGATCGCGCTGGTGTGCAGCATGGTGATGGGGGTGGCGATCCCCCGGGCGTTCAGTCTGACCGGGATGATGTTCGCGGTGGCGTACGTGGTCGCGCAGGTCTCCCGGCCGCTGATCCTGGCGATCGCGCTGGGACCGAATCCGCACCGCCGGCTGAAGGTGCGGATGGTGGTGGTGTTCTCGGTCAGCGGGGTGTTCTGGATCGCTGGGGCGATGCTGCACACCAACGGGACGGTGATGCTCTGGACGGTGGCGCTGCTCATCGAGTACCTGGCCGCCCGGGCTGGTTGGCCGGTGCCGGGGCTGGGCCGGTCGACGGTCTCGAAGTGGGACATCGCCGGGGAACACCTGGCCGAGCGCTATCAGCAGTTCTTCCTCGTCGCGCTGGGCGAGACGATCCTGGTGGCCGGCCTCGCCTACAGCAAAGGGCCGTACCGGGCTTGGCACGCGTGGGCGTTCGCGCTGGCGCTGGCCACGTCGATCCTGCTGTGGCGGATCTACATCCAGCGCGCCGGGCAGATCCTGGGCGAGGCCGTCGCGCAGGCCCGGCACCCGGCCAGCATCGGCCGGTCCGCGGCGGACACCCACCTGCTGATGGTGATCGGCCTGGCCGCCACCGCGGTCGGCTACGAGCTGATCATCGAGCATCCGCTGGTCCGGATCCCCGGGTCATGGCTGACCATGGTGATCGGTGGGCCGGCGCTGTTCCTGGCCGGCCGGGCCCGCTTCGAGTACGAGGTGTTCGGGCGCGTCTCCCCGTCCCGGTGGATCGCCATCCTGGTGCTGGCGGCAGGGTCGGTGCCGCTGCTGTTCCTGCCCGGTCTGGTCGCCGCCGCCGGCGGAGCGCTGGTGCTGGCCGCCGTCGCGGTCAGCGACGCCCGCCGGGCGCACGGTGCCCCCCCGGAGCCCGCCGCGACGCCGTTCTGAGCCATCCGCGGAGGGCAATGTGATGCCGGCGCGGCAGGTTAGTCTCGGAGGGTGACCTTCTCCCTCGTCGCACGCTCCGCCGACGACCGCCTGCACGGCGTCGTCGTGGCCAGCAAGTTCCTCGCCGCCGGGGCGCTGGTGCCGGCCGCGGCGGCCGAGGTCGGCGCGCTGGCCACCCAGGCGCACGTCAACCTCGCCTACGGTCCGCAGGGGCTGACCCTGCTGCGCACCGGCGTGGCCGCCGCCGACGTGGTGGCCGGCCTGATCGCCGCCGACCCCGAGCGGGAGCACCGCCAGCTCGGCGTGGTGGGCACCAGCGGTCCGGGCGCCAGCTGGACCGGGCCGGCCTGCCACCCGTGGGCCGGCGGGCGGACCGGCGACGGTTGGGCCGCGCAGGGCAACGTGCTCACCGGCCCGGAGGTCGTCGACGCGCTGGGTGACGCGTGGCTGGCCGGGTCCGCGCTGCCGTTCGCCGAGCGGCTGGTCGCCGCGCTGCGCGCCGGCGACGAGGCCGGTGGCGACCGGCGGGGCCGGCAGAGCGCCGGCCTGCTGGTGGTCGAGCGAGGCGGCGGGTACGGCGGCCGCAGCGACGTGCTGGTCGACCTGCGGGTCGACGACCACGCCGACCCGGTCGCCGAGCTGGGCCGGCTGCTCGCCGTGCACACCCTGCTGTTCAGCCGGCCCGACCCGGCCACCCTGCTCGACCTCAGCGGCGCCGTCGCCGACGAGGTGGCGGCGCTGCTCAGCGCGCTGGGCCACCCGGTGGCCGACGACGGGCCGGAGGCGGCACTGATCTCATGGGCCGGTTTGGAGAACCTGGAGGAGCGGCTGGTGCCGGGGCGGATCGACCCGGTGGTGCTGACGCACCTGCGCGGCGTCGCCCCGCATGTGCCCGCGCCCCGCTCGGCCAGCTGACCGGAGTCAGCGGCCAAAGGCGAGCCAGCGGAAACTGGCGGCGTCGATCGCGGCCCGTTCCGGGCCGGTCAACGCCACCCGCCCCGTGGTCTTGCGGATCAGGGTCAGTCGATCCCAGCGCAACTCGGCCGGCACCGGTCGCCCGCCGGTGAGCAGGTCGGCGATGACCGTCGCCGCCTGCGGGGTGAGCCACGGCGGCCGGTCCAGCGCGGCGGCCAGGTCCAGGCCGTGCACGCCCACCTCGAGCACCCGGGTCCGCAGAAACTCGGTGACGCGCATCGCGTCGCCGTGCCGGGTCCGGACCACCCGCCCGGACGGGGCTGCGGCGACCGCCGCGTCGGCGACCCGCCAGGCCCGGTCGAACTCGGTCGGCAGCGCCGCCCGGTCCACCTGCCGAGCATCCCGCCGGCCGCCGGAGATCCGACCGGCGTCCACCTCGGGGGTGAACTTCGCCGCGCCGAAGTAGCCGGCGGCGTCCACCTCGGCGCGCGGCGGGGCTGGCGCGGCGAGCATGTCGGTCAGCCGGCCGGCGCCGGTACGCACGTGCGCGATCAACTCTCGAACCGTCCACGGCGGGCAGTCGGTCACCCGGTCGAGGTCGGCGTCGTCCAGCTCGGCCAGGATCTCGGTGAGCCGTGCGCACTCGGCGCGGAACGCCGCTCGGACCGGATCCACTCGTCCGCTCAGCCCTTGACCCGGGGCACCAGCCGGTGCACGACGGTCAGCACCAACGCCATCACCACGGCCATCGTGCCGGCGATGCCGGCGGCGCTGCCGGCGTACCCGGTAAACAGCGGCCGGCGGGCCAGCTCGTCCGGGCCGGTGCCGCGCAGGTCGACGAGCCAGGACAGGGCCAGCCCGCAGGCGATCAGGGCGATCGCGCCGGCCGCCCCGAGCAGCAGCGCGGCGAGTCGGTGCGCGTCGCCGGGGGCGACCTCGGCCTGCTCCCGCTGGGTGATCAGCAGGAGCAGCCCGGCCAGCGCCGCCCAGACGCCCACCACCAGGTAGGCGGCGACCGCGTCGCTGGGTCGGTGCCAGCCAGCGGAGAGGGTGGCCACCCCGGCGACGGCGGCGTAGCCGGCAGCGAGGAAGGCACCGACGGCCCGCACCTTGGGCGGCAGCACGAGCACCAGCGCGACCGCCACCGACGCGGCCACCGTGGTGTGGCCGCTGGGCAGGCTGTTTCCCACCGCCGCACGTTCCGGATCGAGGCCGTAGTCCGGCCGGCTCAGCCCGTACTTGAGCAGTTGGGTGGAGACGTTCGCCCCGGCGATCAGCAGGGTGGCGGTGATGGCCAGGGCGATCCGCCCCCGGATGAGGGCGATGAACCCGATCATCGCGGTGGCGGCCAGCAGGGAGACCACCGACATCGCGTTGAGGAGCTTGTCCACCGGGCCGTCGATGCGATCCTGGCCGATCCGGTTGCCGGTCAGCGCGACGGTGTCGATCCACTGTCCGATCTCGGTGTGCACGGCCACCCGCCAGACGGCGACGAAGACGACCGTCTGGACAAGGGCCAGCGCGACCAACCAGACCGCCGTCCAACCCCTTGCCGTCGCACGCATCCGCACACCGTAGCGGCCGGTGTCGGCCGATCGGCCAGTGGCCCACCGACGGCTGGCGGCTACGTTGGGACGGATGGCGAGGAGGTGGCGGTGGGCGGCACACCGGAACGGGACGCCGGCCAGGCCGCGCCCGACGCGGCCAGGCGGACTGGGGTCGACGCGGACCCTGACGGGCCGGCTCGGGCCGAGTCGTTGGCGGACCTGCTGGGCGGCCGGCGCGGCGCCATCGATGCCACCCTTCCGCCGCTGGCGTTCGCGGCGGGCTGGCTGCTCGGCGGCGAGTCGCTGGGAGCCGGGGTCGGCGCGGCGGTGGCCGTCGGCGCCGTGGTGGCCGGCGTACGGCTGCGTCGGGGTGACCGGCCGCGCTCGGTGCTGATCGGGTTGCTCGCCGTCTGCGTCGCGGCGTTGATCGCGGTGCGTACCGGCCGGGCCGAGAACTTCTTTCTGATCCAGGTGCTCTCCAACGCCGCCAGCGCGCTGGCCTGGTCGGTCAGCATCGTGGTGCGGTGGCCGCTACTCGGGGTGCTGGTCGGTGCCGTGTTGGGCCAGCGGGCGCGGTGGCGGCGCGACCCGGCGCTGCTGCGCGGGTACGGCCGGGCCAGCTGGGTGTGGACGGCAACCTACCTGCTGCGGTTGGCGGTGTTCGTGCCGCTGTTCCTGAGTGGACAGGTGCTCGCGCTGGTGGTGGCCCGGGTCGCGCTGACCTGGCCGCTCGTCGCGTCGGCGCTGGCGCTGAGCTGGATGGTGCTGCGCCGGTCCCTGCCGGCCGGGCACCCGGGGTTGCGTCACCCGGTCACCGCGAAGTCTGCCGCGCCGCCCGCCTGAGCGGACCCGGCAGGGGCGTCGGTGGGTATAAAAAGAGGAGAGGCCGCCACGGGGGGAGCGGCCTCTCCGGTGACGTACGTTACTCCGTCGCGGTCTCCGGCGTGATCCCGTGACGGCCCGAATTTCTGGGCTTTTTCGCGACAGCCTCCAGTCCGGGCGGTGGGGTGGGCCGGCCGATCCGCTGCGTTGGCCGGATGGCCGGCCCACCCCGGCCTGACCGTGGGTGTCAGGCCGTCCGCCGGCCGGGTCCCGTCGTTCCCCCGGACCCGGCCGGAACCCGGGGTGGGCGGGGCACGCTGCCCACACCAGGGGTGCTGTCAGCCGTTCGGGAACGGGTTGCCGTAGTCGGCGTACATGGCGACGTCGCTGCGCACAGAACCGGTGGTAGGTCAGCTTCTGGGCCCTAGAGGACCGAGCTTGCGGATCGTGAGGCCGTGCTGGGTGCACGGGTCACGCCGCGTTCGGCAGGCTGACGGCTGCCCAGCCCGTAACACCGCGGGCGGCGATGTTGCGGGCTGCGTTCCGGTCGGCGTGCTCAGCGAAGCCGCACGACCGGCAGTGGAAGGTGGATTGGTTGGGCCGGTTGGCCTTGGC
>NZ_JBEXIK010000054.1:0-43772 GCF_040608515.1 Micromonospora sp. NPDC005173 | reverse complement strand
CAGGACGACCGAGGAACCAAGGCCGACTGTCGTGCATGTGCTGGGACGGATTCGTCAAGCAGGTGGTGGGACTAGACATCTGCCGGCGGCCCTGTCCTGCGCCGGGTGATGGTTGACACCGCGACCTCGGATGATGCTTTACATGATCGCGACGACCGCGCGACTCGCGGCAGAAGCGGACGTGCGCGTCGGGCGTTCTGGCTGCCGCTGAAGGGCCTCGTCGAGCAGTCGTCCATGTCGCGGCTTGGCCGGCATGTCCGGGCGGCCACCAGCAGAAGCGTGTGTAGGGCCTCGTCGATCTTGTCGCATCCTGCGCCGCAAGGCTGGAGCGGCGGGTCTTGGCTCTTCGCACCAATCTGTCGCTTTCCTCGGCGTGTCAGCTGGCGCTACCAGGACCACCTGCCGCGCCGTGGTTGCGCTCGGTTGAGGCGACGGCTTGGAGTCGTCGCGCTGCCGGTCGGCGTTGGCGTGAGTCTCCGGAAAGTACTTGCCAGCTGGGAAAGACAACGCTACTTTCCTAGTAGGAAAGGCCTCGACTCCAGGGAGGGCGACATGAGCGAACAGGTACACCCCGACGAAGCGGCCCGGGCACTGGCGCAGATCAGAGACCGCCAGGAGCAGGTCATCAACGTGACCATTGTCCCGGCCTGGTATTGGTGGCTCGTCGGTGGGCTCATCGTGGCACTCCCTGCGGCCGTGGAATCGCGCGAACCGGTCACGATCGGCATCGGTGTCACCGTGTTCGTGCTCGGCATCCTCGGCGGGACCGGTTGGGTGGTTCGCGGTGCCCTGCGCGCCCAGCCGCGCAACGAACTACTCGGCGGGCGGGGAGTCATGATGATCCTCGGTTTCGTGGCGCTGGTCCTCGGCATCACGCTCGCCGTTGCGTTCAGCCTGGGGGCCGCCGGCGTATCGCACCCGGCGACCCTGGCCAACCTGCTGGGCGCGGTCCTGCTGATCGCGGGTGGCCCCATGCTCACGCGCGCACTGCGCCGCATCATGCTCGACCACCGCGCTGGTGGTACCCGATGATCACGCCGCGCTTTGACGAACTGATCCACGCGCCGACCCGGCTGGCGATCGTGTCCCTGCTGGCGGCCTCAGAAGTAGCCGACTTCAAATTCATCCGCGACAGCGTCGGCCTGTCCGACTCGGCCCTGTCCAAGCAGCTCACCACGCTGGAGGAGGCCGGCTACGTGCAGATCCGCAAGGGCTTCGTAGGCAAGCGACCCCGTACCTCGGCGAAGTTGACCACCGTGGGGCGCGCGGCGTTCGAGCAGCACGTCGCGGCCCTCCAGGAGATCGTGTCCCGCTCCGGCGCGTCGGTCCTGCCACCATGACGCGCCCACCGCTCTTGTCAATTGGGTAAGGAGACGCTGCGTGGGAGCTGACGGGCGGCTGGGGCCAGGCCCGTGTCGTACCTACGGTCCGGGCTGAACCGGACTGATCGCACGCACATCGGCAAAGTCGGACGTGTCCCGCACGCGGATCCGCCAACGCCCCATCAGCGGCATAGCGCACCGGACTACGTGGGTTCAATGAGCCGGCAGCGTCAGCGCTGCCTGACGGATATGTCCTTTGTAAGGCAGGTGGTTCCGTCAGGGCCGGCGAGTGGCACCGACTGGTATCCCTCGTTGTGGTAAAGGTCGATGTTCCGCAGGCTTTTCGCGCCGGTAAACAGCAGGATGCGGCGGCAATCCGGTTGGGCGCCGGCTTCGGCGGTACGTAGCAGCCACCGGCCCAGCCCCTCACCTCGCAGGTCGGGCACGACGGCGAGCCGACCCACGTGCCAGTCGGTGTCGACGCGACGGGCCCGCACCATGCCCAGCAGTCGGCCGTCCAGCCAGATGCCCGTGGTGTGCCAGGTCGCCAGCCAGTCGCGTACCTCCTCCAGCGACTCGTGCAGGGCCGGTATGGCCATGGTGTCATTGACGACGGCTTCGTCCACCCAGCAGCACCGCTGCAGCACAGTGACCTCGGGCGCGTCGTCGGGGGTCAGCCGTCTCACGTAGGACCCCGGCAACGGTCCGGACAGCGTCCCGGCTCGTGCGCGTTCGCGCAGTGGCCGTAGGGCGTGAGCGACCCGGACCAGTTCGTCCAGCAGCCCGACACCCGCCGTGTCGCGGGCCGCGTCGGACCGCAGCCGCCCACTCTCCATTGCGTCACCGATGCGAATCGCGACCGTGGCGTCCAGCGGAACCAGGCGCAGCGTAGTCACCACCTGCTTGGCATGCTGAACCGACCGGGTGCCCGCCGACGTGTGGCCGTAGCTGACGAAACCGATCGGCTTCCACGCCCATTCGCGGCTGAGGTAGTCCAGCGCGTTCTTCAGCGTCGCTGGCATTCCGTAGTTGTACTCGGGCGTGACCGCGATGAACCCGTCCGCCGCGTCGACGATCGCGCTCCACCGACGTGTGTGCTCATGCCGGTAGACACCCGACGACGGATGCTCCTCCTCGTCCAGGAACGGCAGGTTCAGATCGCTGAGGGGCACCGGTACGAGCTCGACGCCGAGTTCCGCGGCACGAAGGGTGATCCTTTCGATCAGCCACTGTCCCACCAGGGGCCCGAGGGCGCCTGGGCGGGTGCTGCACATCAGTACAAGGACACGAACCGGTTTCGTTAACATGGAAACGAAGTTTAGGTGCTAGATTGATTACATGTCAACTAAGCCGCCGGCCGGGACCGTACGCTGGTTGAACCCTGACGAGGAGCGGGCGTGGCGGGCGTTCCTGCGCGTGGTGGTCGCCGTTCAGACCGGCACGGCGCGGGATCTGGCCGCGATCGGGCTCTCCGAACCCGACTACGAGGTACTGAGTACCCTGTCGGAGCGGCCCGGCCACACCAGCAGCCTGGGGGAACAGGCCGACAAGATGGGCTGGTCACGCAGCCGGCTGTCCCGGCACGCCACCCGGATGGAGGCACGCGGTCTCCTGAGGCGCGCACCCGATCCGACCGACGGCAGAGGCTGCTTCCTCGTACTCACGGCGCAAGGTCTGGACGCACTCGAAAACGCCGCACCGGCCCACGTCGAATCGGTACGACGCCACTTCATCGACCGACTCGCCCCAGAGGACCTCATCGCCATTGAACAGATCGACCGGAGGCTGGAAGAACCCCCAAGCCGCGACGATTGACCACCCAAACGGCACCCGTCGGCATGATCGCCGATGATGAACACACTCATCTCGGCAAAGCCGCGAGCGCTGGCTATGTCCCGGAGGCCATGTAGGCGGCGAGGATGTAGTTGGGGTGCCGGTCGAGGTTCTTGCGGGCTCGGTCGTAGCGCATGGTGGTCCGCGGATCGGCGTGACGGGCCGCGATCTGCACGTCGCGCAGGCTGACGCCAGCGTCGAGCATCGTCGTCACGAACGTGTGCCGCAGCATGTGGGGGTGCATCCTCGACATCCGGATCCCCGCGGCGTGGGCAAGGTGCTTGAGCCGACGGGTGGCGGCGTGTCGGTCCATCCGCCGACCGTGGGTGTTGCGCAGGATCGGCCCGCTGGTGCTCTCATCGACGGCCCGGTCGATGGCTCGGGCGACGGCGGGTGGCAGCGGGACGAGGACAACCTTGCCGCCCTTGCCGCGCACCCGTAGGACCCGGTGGCCGTGTTCCTCACCCAGGTCGGCGATGTTCGACCCGCAGGCTTCGAAGATCCGCAAGCCGAGCAGACCCAAGAGAACGACCAGGGCGAAGTCGTTCGGGTTGGCCGACAGGCGGGCGGTAGTGATCAGAGCTTCGAACTGCAGGTGCCCCAGTCCCAGGGTCGGTGACTCGGCCGGCACCGTGGGCCGGCGGACGTAATCGGCTGGCGAGTGCTCCAGGATGGCGTCGATGACACAGACCCGATAGAACCCGACCACGACCGACAGGCGCCGCGACACCGTCGAGGGCTGGTATCGGCGAACGTCTTGCAGCCAGCGCACGTACCGCTCGACGTCCACTCGAGCTGCAGCGAGCGGGTCAAGGCTGTGGTCGCTGCACCAACGAAGGAAGACTCGCAGGTCGGACTCGGTATGGACGCGAATCTTCCCACGGTAGCGGCCCAAGAAGGCGGACACCGCGGCGCGCACAACAAGTTGATCGGCCGGTACGACACTGGAAGCCGAAGCAGGAGGGGTAGCCATACATCACCGTGCGTCACCACCGACGATGAACGCCGGCCCACCCGGAGCGGCAGAAGAGTGAGACCAACGTGGTCGCCTATGGGCGAGGCAATCCCAGCTGTCGGCGTGCCAATGGCGTTCAGTCCAGACAGCGGACTCGGACCGCGACGTGCATCCACTGGGCACCACCAGTGTCCCAGTCGATGACGGTCAACTCGGCGCGGTGATGGTCCGTGGAAACCGGGTCGCCGCCATCCCCGGCTAGACAGGTCGGATAGGTGCCATCTGAGTGGATCGTCCCCGCGACGTCCTGCCAATTGTCTGTAAGCACGGAGTAGATCGTGTCCCCGTCGTTGGGCTTGCGGACGACGCCATCCGTCTCGAACGCGATCAGTCGCGTCTCCTCGTTCGACCAGGTGACCGTCCCCGTCAACACCACTGCGGTCGCCGAATGCCGATCACGCGACAACCCGATCCGATAGCCGCCGAGCGCAGCGATGACTGCGGCGATCACTGTGAGCGCTACCGATACCCGCGCACGCCGAATCATTGCTACAACGGCAAGACGTTCCTCTTTCATGATCGGCACGAAGGCAGGGTAGGGCAGCGAGGCACGCACGGTCTATCGGGTCCAGCAGCCGACATACTCACCTCGGCACGACCGGGTGCCGACTTGATCCGTTGTGGTGACAGTGCGTAGCGGTCGGTCGGCGGCAGTTGAGTGCGTCATGGTCGAATGATGCGTGGTGCGTTGAGGTCCTGATTGTCGATGAGAACGTCGGCACGGTCATGCGGGGTACAGGCTCCGAAGTAGATGCGTTGCGCGTCCACGTAGCGGCGGATGCTCGGGTGCGCGGGATCGGGATGTGTTCCGTCGCGCATCGCCATGCGCTTTGCTGTCTCGGCAAAGGGCACGTCCAGGAACACCGACAGATCCCAGGCCGTGACCAGCTCGTCGCGTTGCAGAAAGAGCCCGTCGATGATGAGTACGGCGGCAGGCGCAGCGGTAAGCGGTTCCGGGTCGAGGGGGGGCGTCGGTGGCGAGGTCGTGTGCGGCGGGCCGGTACAGCCGTGTGCCACCCGGGCGGAAGGGTTCGAGGACATCGCTGCGGAACCTCGGATAGTTGAAGGCGTGTTGCCAATAGCCCTCTGGTGATTCCCGTCCTTGCTGGTATCGGATCGCTCGCGGGTTGTGGAAGTCGTCGAGGGAGATCCGCACGACAGGGCGGCCGGACGCCTGAACATCGGCGGCAAGCTCATCGGCGAACATCGTCTTACCGGATGCATCCGGACCATCGACCGCCACGCGGGCACAGGCACCGTTCTGCGATGCGGGCATCAAGCCCGCAACCCGCCGGATGACATCGCATCGCTCGACTGAGATGATCACCCGGCAAGATTCCCATGCTGACCTACCGGCCCGCATCCGCTCATCGGCAGTTTCGGACGTGCGCATCTACCTGAGCCCCGGCGCACCACCAGCGGCATGAGCGAATGCCAGCAGGCGGTGACTATGCGGTTGCGTCGTTGCCAGTCGCGATTAGTCTTCAGCCGTGATCTCGCTTGCCCCCCGGAACGCGCATGACGACCTGTTCGAGGTCTACTCCACCAACAAGGATTACTGGCGGTACAGCGGGGACCTCGACCCGGAAAACATCAACCGGTCCGCGGTCGCGGCGATGCTTGCCGACCTTGCCTTTGAAGAGGAGGCCCTCGTTGCCCGCGACGGCGCGGGACGGATCGTCGGCTACGTCCAGGTTCTCCCGCAGCACCCGAAGGACGACCATCCGTGGATCGGCCTCCTACTGGTTGACGGACGGTACCGGAGGCAAGGACATGGCCGGGCCATCGCCGCAGCGATCGAACAGCGGTTCCGCGACGCAGGTGCGAGAGCGGTTCGCCTCGGTGTGCTCACCAACAACGTCGAAGCGCAGCACTTCTGGACCGCGCTGGGCTACCGCCGCATCGACTTGCGACCCGACCTGGCGAAGGGCCGCGCGACTCTGGTGCTCGAAAAGCCTCTCTAGACCAGCGACGAAGGCCAAAGAGCATCCGCTCTTCGGCATGACAGCGCAGCGGAGTGGGCTGGGCGCGGCCAACGCGCGGACAGCGGCAAATGAGTACACACCGACGATCCGACGAGGTTTGCTACTTATGGGCTTCAAGGCCCGGCTGAGCGTCAGTGTTGGCTCCGCAAAGTAGCGAAAGGCTCTCTGACCTGTGGTGTTTCGTCCGAAGTGGTACGACCGGCGTGTGACGGGCGCTGCCGCGTCAAGAGGTTCCCGAAGAAAATGTTGCAAGGATGCCGAGAATGGCTTGGCGGCTCCGTCTCAAAAGTGGATGCGGCCACCGTGGCCGTACAACGCCAAGGAAGCCCGGCATGACGAGTCAGCGGATGGACAACGTCCTCATCGTTGTCGACGACCTTGACGCTGTTATCTCGTTTTTCGTCGAACTTGGCATGAAGCTGGAGGGCAAGGGGCCAATCGAGGGACGTTGGGTGGAGCGCGTCATCATTGGGATTGACGACGTCCGGCAGGACGACGCGATGCTGCGGACCGCGGAGGGTCACGGCCGCATCGATCTGGCATTGTTCCACACCCCGAAGGCGATCAGCGCCGAGTCGAAGGATGCCCCGGCAAACACCTGGCAACCAGTTGTTTGGCGAAGACCTGGGCCTAGTATTGCGTATGAGGTAGCTTTCCGGGCCGGCGGATAGTTGACGGACCTGACCCAGCCAGAGATCGAGGAAAAATTGTCGCTGGGTTCGCCGCCGACCGGGCGCCGGTGGTCGCCCGACGCTGGTCCTCGGGATATACCGCCCGCCGATGGAGCACGAGCAGCCAGCACTCAATCCGTCGAGTCGAACAAAGTCCATAATTCAGCGGGCAATGGAGCATCAACGTGCGCCCATAGCTCTACCGATCGTCGAGTCGAAGGGGTTTGTGTACAGTTATTGCTGCCCCAACCGCAATAACTGTACACAAACACACCTGCCCCAAGTAAACAATCTCAAGGTGGGGTCGTCCGGGTCAGGTCGATGATTCGCGCCCGTGTCGGGCCGGGTGCCTCGGCCGGCTCTCAGCCGCAGGTGCTGGAACGGTAAGGTCACGGAGTCCAAGTGATTGGTTCGGGAGCCCCTGCTGGCGTATATTCCACCGCAGTCGGCTTTCCGTCCTTGGGTACCTTGAACTCAAGCCAACCACGAACGCAGGTCCCGACCTTGATTTCCTTCCGGTCGGGATACTCGGGCTTCATGCCGTTGCCGCCAGCGTGGCCAGTGGTCTTGATTGAAGCGTCCCCGAATTTCAATACCCAGTTTGAGGTGCCAATCGAGACAGCGGAGTATCCCTTGGGCAGTTTTTTGAGGCAGTATTTGAGGTCGATCGCGCCATAGACATAGGCACTGTCTGATGGCTTTCCGAATTGCGTGGCGTTGTGCTTGTAACCGTAGAACGTGATGGTCGAGGTGTTCTCGTCAAAGGGAATCGCATCGCCAAGCTTGTTCCCTGCGGGTGCCGAGGGCGGCGGGGTCGATGGGACCGCGCTGGCGCTTTGGCTCGGAGCGCTCGCCGCGCCGGACTCGGTGGCTCCTCCGCATCCCGCCACTGTCATGGCCACCGCGACCGCGATGGAGGGGATCATGGTCTGCCTCAAGTGCACCCTTTTGCTCCTATGCTCAGCTTGACGATCGATGTACTGCCGATCGGCCGCGCCTCGACGCCCAGCCAAGGACGACCTTCGGGGACATCTACCGACGGCCGGGAGGGCCGGCGGATCGCGGCTAGCTAGGGAAGATAGCCCATCGACTATCTTCCCTGGGGGTCGAGGCAGGCGGTCAGGGTCTTGCGAGGCGGACCAGGAAGACCGTGGCGGCGATGAGGATTAACAGGGTCGGCCCCGTATGTCACATGTACAACCTCGCCCATGCTGGTCAAAGGCGGAGAGCCCGGACGTAAACAAGTTGTCCGCCATAGGTTGATCATGTCACTGCCGGTATCGACGAACCATCCGCTCATCGGCAGTTGCGGATTGCCGAGTGGTGCCGAGCGCTGGCCACTGTAGGTGATGGCGCGCGTCCAGCCCGCGCGCACTACCTGCGGCTACTTATTTAATTGGATCTACGACCCGTGCCCGGCCAGGCTGGGTCGAGGTAGCCGGTGGGCTCGCTCTCTCTCGCGGCTGTCCACCCGAGTCCGGGTGTGACTCTCATCTGGCGTGCGCCCGCCGAATACCGCCCGGGGAGTGGCTCGAGAGGGGTTTGTGCGGCTCGAAGTAGCTTTGCCCTCCCTGTTCGGCATCGAGTGAGTAAGCAGCCACAGCAGGAGGCAACACATGAGGCGTGTCGTGATCGGGATGGATCCGCATAAGCGGTCGGCCACGATCGAGGCCATCAACGAACGAGAGAAAGTCCTGGCCCAGGGCCGCTTCGGCACCGACACCGAGGGCTACCAGCAGATGCTGGCAGCAGGTCGCGCCTTCAGCGATCGGGTCTGGGCGGTCGAAGGTTGTTCCGGCATCGGCCGGCACATCGCCCAGCGCCTGGTCGCCGACGGCGAACCAGTGCTCGACGTGCCGCCGAAACTGTCGGCCCGAGTCCGAGTCTTCGACACGTGATCGGGCCAGTCAAGGCCCGCAGCCGTCGCCGCCGCGCGGTACTCCGCTACCGCGTCACGCAGGACGCGCATGTCGTCGAGCATCACGGAGCTCCCGGCGGTGTGGGCGTCATGCACAGGCTAGCCCCGCCCCGCTGGCGCCGGGCATCCCGGAGCCTCGCAGGCGTTGATCGCCTGAACCGTTCTCGGCAGATCCGGTCGTCTCGGACGCGCCGTCAGCGGCAGCAGAGGATGGTGCGCCCGGCCGGCTTGTTCGGACCAGTGCGGCGGCACGGCCCGCGGCGGCTCTGTCAGGTTCGGAACAGCACGTCGAAACCTGGGATTTGGGCCATCTCCTGCGGCGTGTAGAGGAAGCTAGCCAGCAGTACCGCTCGGGCGGGAAGGTCGGGCGCGCGTAACCGAAGCGGGACGTTCTCGAAGAGCGTCAGCACCAAGCTGAAGTCTCCGAGCTGGGGCAGGAACTCCGCGATGGACGCGTGGTGGAACGACAACCAGCGGCTGTCGACCGAAATGATCAGACGGCGGTTCGTGAGCGCCACGCGCGTGGTGTGAACGTCCCGCCACCGCGGCTCGGCGCTGTCCCGGCTCACTCGGTTACGGATGATCGACCCCAAAACTGCGGTCGGGGACAGGTAGGACGCGGGACTCTCGAGCAGGTATGTATCGTCGCCGTAGAACCGCGAGTACTCCATCGGTCCGTCGGCGTACGCCGACTCGCCGTCGTTCAGCCGCAGCGACGTGGCGACTGGTTCGACCAGCCCGCCGCTGACGACATGCTCGTAGAGGCGCGCGGCCTCCAGCAACGCCTCTTCGATCTGCTCCGTGTCAAAGTCCCCGGGGCGCCATCCTGGCTCCACTGTCACCTCCAAGCCTTTATCGACGTGCCGCGGATCGACGCCAGTGTTGCACGTCCCGAGTCGATCAACGCCGACCTGGTTGAAGCCAGTCCGGACTGTTGCACGCGTCCGGCGTAGTACGGCTCGGCAGGTCCACCGTGACGTACTCATCTCGGCAAGTCCGGACGTCGGCTCCATTCGCTCGACATGACGCTCCGTAGCGCGCGGATCGCGGCAGTAGCGGATGTTGTGACGCCGTTACTTCAGGTCCACTGTTCATGGTCGTCGCCGGAACTATGGCCTAGCTCGAGCCCTCTCCCAGGGTGGCCGCGGGCGTTCAGCTCCAATCGGGCGACGCTTGAGCGTAGGCGGGTGGTAGGTGAGGCCAGCCCAGTGGGCGGCCGTCGAGTTGACCTGGTGGGCTGATCGCGCTCCATCCGTTTCCGAGTGCTGTTCGGTAAATGTCGGCTTGGCGCTTCGGGTCATCGCCCGCGCTCTGCCTGGCTGGCATGATGCCTTGGTCCAGCAGCCATCGTGCCGTCCTGGCGAGGGATACAGAGACGTGGGTGGCGTCGCCGGTGCGGGCGCGTCGACCCAGTGCGGCCAGTGCACCAGCAGCGATGAGGTA
The DNA here is from genome assembly GCF_040608515.1 of Micromonospora sp. NPDC005173. Taxonomy (NCBI): domain Bacteria; kingdom Bacillati; phylum Actinomycetota; class Actinomycetes; order Micromonosporales; family Micromonosporaceae; genus Micromonospora; species Micromonospora sp. NPDC005173. The sequence continues at coordinate 33,585 of NZ_JBEXIK010000054.1, read as the reverse complement.
GCCGGTGGCGTGGTCGAGCAACTGACAGGGCAGCGCACCGGGTCGGATGCCATCCGTGCTCGTAGCCCAGCCGATGCCGGTGGCGATCTGCACCAGGCTGTCGAAACCCCGCCGTGTGCCCCAGGTTCCGGCCGTTTCCCACGCCGAAAGCGTGACGACGATGGTGCCGGGGTGCTGGTCCGCAACCTGGTCAGGGTCCAGACCGAGACGGCGCAGCGCTCCGGGCCGGTAGCCGGTCACGAGAACGTCGGCTTGGTCGAGAAGGCGGTGCAGAGCTTGACGGCCGTTCGCCGTGCTGGCATCCAGGCTTGTGCTTGCCTTACCGATCACTCCGTCGACGGCATGCAGCGCCAATTCCGGGCGATGCGGATCATCGACTCGTAGCACGTCGGCACCGAGCGCGCCCAGCATCCGGGTGCCAACGGGGCCTGCGATGACCCGTGTCAAATCAAGCACCTTCAACCCCGACGCCGGAAGCTGGCCCGGTTCGGCTAGCGGCAACGAGCCACGGCTGAGCGGCACCATGCTCACGAGCGGCGAAGTCCCCGCCGTGCTGCATTGACTGTCTGCTTGCCACAGGGCCTGCGTACGAGCCGCCACGGCCAACCCTCCCGCGGCGTACACAACACGCTCAACCTCCAACGCCGGGCGCGCGGCAATGACGTCAGCCAACTGCGCCTGAACCTCGGCGTCTCGACCGTCGTTCACACCGAGGGACGCCAGCAGAGCCGTCCGATGCCACGGGTAGTTCGCATGGGTGCGCACCCAACCGTCCGCAGCCCGCCACAACCGGGACAGTGGAGCGAAGCCGTCGATCCCCCGCCCGTCTGCGTCGCGAAGCAAGACCTCGCTGCGCATCGCCGCCGCCACATGTTCCGTGTCGAGCGCAATGTCAGGCCGCCGACCGGTGCGCGCAGAAGCCAGATCAGCGGCAGCCGTGAGACAGGCGGCCACGGACACGATTGCGCATTCGGCGACTGCGAGCGGTGACGCCAGCACCGCAGGCTGTGGATCTCCGGCCAGCCGGGGCCCGGCGATATCCACCAGCCCCAGGTCTGCCAGTACGCCGTCCGACAGAGTCACCATGCACACATCCTTCCCGACTCTTGCTGACCCGGATTGACCCACTGGAGGTGCCGTTGCTCACCCGCCGGACAGGGTCAGGAGGAACGCCCAGAGTCGTCGGGAGCGTCGCGACGAACGTCCTCATCTCGGCAGATCCGGTCGTCTTGCACGCGCTGTCGGCGGCTTGAGCGCGCACGGGATCTCGGGTGTTGATCGTGCTCGGGCGGGCGAACGTGGTGTGTCGATGCTGCTCGGCCACGCAACGTCTCAAGGCACGAGGACGGCGGGCAGCCGTGACAGCGGCCAGGTCGAATTCCCCGCGTACGGCCAGTCCCAATGTCACGATCAGTGACGACATGAGGGCTTGCGGCCATTGCCCGCTGACCAAGATCTTCAAGCCGGCCGGAAGTGTCAGTACCGTGCCGTACGGTGCGCGCCTACCCATGTTCGTTGCCGACGAGCGATCGCGGGCGACTGATAATCGAGGACTTGACATGAGTACTGCCGCGCCCATCGACGGACGCTCTGACTTCGACTTCATCTTTGGCCGCTGGCGGGTGCACAACCGCAAGCTGGTGGACGTCACCGACCCCGAGTGCCAGGAGTGGGTCGAGTTTGACGCGACGGCCGAGGCCGAACCGATCCTGGGCGGTCTGGGCCACGTCGACCGGATCTGGACTGACACCTTCGACGGCTTCACCCTCCGCCAGTTCGACCCCGAAGCCGGAGTCTGGCGAATCTGGTGGGCCTCCAGCACCAGACCAGGACAACTGGACCCGCCCGTCGAAGGATCCTTCAGCGACGGCCGCGGCCGATTCTTCTGCGACGACGTCCTGGGCGGCCACGCGGTGAAGATCCGATTCGAATGGACCACTCCGAGCCCGGACGCCGCGCGCTGGGAGCAGGCGTTCTCCTACGACGACGGCTCCACCTGGCGGACCAACTGGACCATGGATCTCACCCGCGTCGTCTAACACTCAGTAACGGATGGCGGCCAGTTGTCTCCCCCGCTAACTGGCCGCCAGCGGGGAATCCCACCTGGCCGCTAACACAGCCGGCCGCGGCGTAGCTCAGCGGTGTCGGGTGCGAAGCTTGTCGACGAGATGGGCCGTAGTTAAATCCCTGGTCGGCCGATAGGCGTATCACCGATGATTGCGGCCATGGCCACGACCCGACGAGCCGACACGTTCACCGCGGACGGTGAGCCGTCCGACGACGGCCCGCGTGAGAACGGACCAAGGTTGGGCAACGAGCGCACCACGCTGGTCGAAGCCCTGCGCTGTCAACGCCTCACGTCGGAGATGAAATGCGCAGGTCTTGATGCGGCGGCGATGGCGCGGCGTTCCGTCGAGCCGTCGACGATGTCGCTGCTGGGGCTGGCGCGGCACCTGGCCGAGGTGGAGCGCGCGACGTTCCGGGGGCTGATGGCGGGACAGGACGTGCCCCGGCTGTTCTGCTCCGACACCGACCGTGACGGTGACTTCGATGGTGCTGTTCCCGACCCCCAAGTCGTTGCGCAAGCGTGGCACGCATGGCGTGCGGAGGTGGACTTCGCCACGCGGTTTGTGGCCGCGGCGCCCAGTCTCGACATCACCGACAACGATCCTTTTGAATCAGCATCGCAGCGGTGGAGGGTCGATGTCGCTGCGCGAGGTGCTGGTCGGAATGATCGAGGAGTACGCCCGCCACATGGGTCACGTCGACCTGTTGCGCGAGCGTATCGATGGTGGCATAGGCCAGTATCCCACCCGAGCCCTCGACCGTGGTCAGCAGCGCGTTGTTGGCGTACACGTCGTAGGCGGTGACGCCGACGTTGACTCAAATGGCCAACCAGGCGCTGGGCGGATGTGCGCGAGAGTTCTCTGCTATCACAACCGGACGGGAAACCACCATGGATGTCACCGAGGGCCGCGAGCTTGCCCGCAGGGCGCTCGATGGCCACTTGGGTGGCAATGCCGCCTCGATCCGGGCAACGGCCCGCGCCCTGGCGAAGGTCGAGTCCGCCGTAGCCGTGGTGCTCGTCGAGGGCATCAGCGACCAGATCGCACTGGAAACGGCCGCAGTGGGCCGCGGCCGGGATCTCGAGGCCGAGCGGGTCGTGATCGTGCCAATCGGCGGGGCGCACGCGATCGGCCGCTTCCTGACGAGGTTGGGCCCGCTGGTCACCCGGGTGCGACTTGCCGGTCTGTGCGACCTGCGTGAGGAGGAGATATTCCGGCGCGGACTGAACGTGACCCACGTTGGCTCACCCCGGACGCGCACCGACATGGAGCACCTCGGGTTTTACGTCTGCGTCAACGATCTGGAGGAGGAGCTGATCCGCGCCGTCGGCACCGCAGGGGTCGAAGCACTCTTCGATTCGCAGGGCGACCTCCGATCGTTCCGCTCGTTCCAGAGCCAGCCCGCCTGGCGCGGCCAGAAGCCCGAAGCCCAGATGTGGCGGTTCCTGCGCAGCAGCTCGCGCCGCAACCTGCGCTACGCACGCCTGCTCGTCGAGGCGGCAGTTGGCCGGGATACTTGCCGCGGCCGCTCGACGCACTACTCACCACCGTTTAACCCACCGAAGGTCAAGCCCTCGACCGTCGGCCCGAAAGGTGCCGGTACCGGCACCGCCATCGCCGCCCGGTTGGTCGCGCCGTCAAGATGACGCGCCATAGTTCCCGCCGGAAGCCCCGGGTTGTCACGGCAAATGCGACCAGCATGACCGCCGGAAGATCGGCTAACTCCGCCTACCGCGCCACGCGAAGGCGCGAAGGCCAAACGAAATCGCGTGTGTAGACGACCGTGAAGATCCACAAGACCAGGATCAAATGCACTGTCATCGGCTACTTGTTTCATTGACCTGCGACCGTGGCCCGGCCAGGCTTCGGTCGAGGCGCCCAGGCTGTCGCTCTCATTTCGGCTGCCCACGCTGGTCGTGTGGCTCTCATTTGGCCTGCGCAGTCCCGGGCGCCGCCCCCAGGGCGGGGAGAGGCTCCAGAGGGGTTTGCTCGGCTCGAAGTAGCGTTGCCCTCCCGGCTCGACAACCCAGGTGGATCGAGCATCGGAGGACGCGGTGAGCGGCACGTCAGATCGCGTGGTCATCGGGATGGACCCACACAAGCGCTCTGCCACGATCGAGGTCATGGCCGGCGACGAGACCATCGTCGGCGGCGGTCGCTTCGACACCGACCGCGACGGCTACACGGCGATGAGGCAGTACGCCAAGCAGTGGCCGAACCGGGTCTGGGCGATCGAGGGCTGCCAGGGCATCGACCGGCACCTCGCCAACCGGCTACTGGCCGACGGCGAGCAGGTCCTCGACGTGCCACCGAAGCTGTCCGCCAGGGCGCGGGTGTTCGCCACCGGGCAGGGCCGCAAAACTGATGCCACCGACGCCCACTCCATCGCGCTTGTCGGCACCCGCATGGCCGGCCTGCGCCCGCTCGTCAACGACGAACAGCTCGCGCTGCTGCGGATCCTGGCCGACCGTCGCCGCTCCCTCGGCGAGGACCACACCCGGATGGTGTCCCAGCTGCACCAACTGCTGCTGGAACTGATCCCGGGTGGGGCGAAGAAGAGCCTGTCCGCCGCCCAGGCCAAAGCACTGCTGGCCACGGTCCGACCCCGTGACGCGGTCGGCAAGGCCCGACGCCGGGTCGCCGCGGAGCTGATCGGGGACCTCGAACGGATCTACCGACGATCCAAGGAAGCCGACAAAGAACTCAAGGACCTCGTGGCTTCCACCGGCACCACGCTGATGGACCTGCACGGCATCGGACCTTCGGGCGCCGCCCGGCTGCTGGTCGAGGTCGGCGACGACATCACCCGGTTCCCCAACCGGGCCCACTTCGCCTCCTGGAACGGCACCGCCCCCATCGACGCATCATCCGGCGAACAGGTACGCCACCGGCTCTCCCGCGCCGGCAACCGACAGATCAACCGGGTACTGCACATCATGGCCACCGTCCAGCTCCGCAACCCCACCGACGGCCGCGCCTACGTCGACCGCAAGAAAACCGGCGGCAAGACATCGATGGAAGCGATGCGCGCCCTGAAACGACGCCTGTCCGACATCATCTACCGGCGCATGAGCAACGACGCGGTGGCCACGGCGGCGGGCCCGGGAGGACAACGGGGAACGACTACTGACTCCAGCGTGACCAGCTCGCATCCCCCAGCCGGCTCTTCGGAGAAGTCACTTCCCGGACCCGCCGAGACCCAGCTTAGAACCCCGCTCGCGGCGGTGTCTTGACACAGAGGGCGGCAGAACCGGGCATCAGCTGGGCTGTGTTCGATGGCGCGACCCGCTTCATGTGAGCATGGTGGGTGCAGGCCGGCCGTTCCCGATAGGTGGTGTTCACGTGGTGAAGGCGCGACCCGCCGCGGGTGGCGGGCGGTGGGTGGAGATCTCACCGGAGCGGATTCGTGGTTGGCTCGACGGCTTCTACAGCCGCCACGACGGCGCCACCGAGCAGGGCCTCGTGTTGACCGGCGTGAGCAACGGTGATACCGCCACGCTGTATCCGCCGCCGGGGCTTACCGACGCGCAGGATGTCGACACGCTGCTGGCCCGCATCATCCGACCGCCCCGGATCGCCGTGCTGCTGGCCCGTAAGGGCGCGGTTGCCGCCGGCGTCGCGGACGGTACGACCATCACCGTCTCGAAGGTCGAGCGCTTCTACGTGCAGGGTCGCACCGCGGCCGGCGGTTCCTCGCAGCAACGCTACGCACGTCGCCGCGCCAACCAGGCCCAGGCTGCTACTCAGCGGGCTGCCGACATCGCCGCGCGGATCATGCTGCCCCACGCGCCCGGTGTTATCGCCGACCCTCACGATGCAGTCAGTGCCCTGGTCTGTGGCGGCGACCGGTCGATGATCGACGCGGTGCTGACAGACCGGCGTCTGTCGCCACTGGCGCTACTGCGTCACCCACACCTGCTCGAATCCGCCGAGCCCCGTCTGGCCATCCTGGAGGATGCGGCGGTCACGGCCAGACGGATCCGCGTCCACCTGATGCCGTGACCACGATCAGGTCCAGCAGGTCGGACCTGTACGCGATGTCCCGTAACCCGCCCGCTCTGCGGCAGATCCGTGCAGTGTGAGGCCGGCGCCGAGGCGTCAGCGAGCACATGCTGTCCTGCTACCCGCTGTACGGGTTCGGCACTGACGCGCAGCGCAACCTCACCTGCCCGACATGCTCGGCGGCGGTCAGCTCCGGACGTACTGTCTGTCGACGGCCGCACCGACGGCTGCTGGCTTGGCCAACGGGGAAGACGATGGGGCTGGCGTCCCACCTTGGAGCTCGCGCGACGGGAAGGGGGCGCCTCGGTCTCGCGGGTATTGCACCCTGGTGCGGTGGACGACATGGCAGAACTGTTGGACCGGATCTGGCGGACGGACGCGGCCGGCATGCTCGGCGCGCTCAGCCGGCGGCTCGGCGACTTCGACTGGGCCGAAGAGGCGCTGTCGGACGCGCTGGCCGAGGCGCTCAAGCGCTGGCCCGACGAGGGTGTGCCGGAGAGCCCCACGGGCTGGCTGGTCACCACGGGCTGGCGCAAGGCGCTGGACCGGCTGCGCCGAGACGCCGTCGGCCGCAAGAAGGTGGCACAGGTGGCTGCGGAACCGCCGCCGGAACCGGGCGTGGACGATCGGCTGACCATGGTTTTCGCGTGCTGCCACCCAGACCTCGCCGAGCCGGCCCGGGTCGCGCTGACGCTGTACGCCGCCAGCGGTCTGAGCACGGCCGAGATCGCCGCCGCGTTCCTGGTGCCGCTGCCGACGATGGCGCAGCGGCTTTCCCGGGCCAAGCGGCAGCTGCGGGAGCGCGGCATCCGGTTCGAGGTGCCACCGCCGCATGAGTACGTCGACCGGCTACCGGCCGTGCTCGCGGTGATCTACCTAGTGTTCAACGAGGGGTATCTGTCCAGTGGTCGGTCCGCCCAGCGGCGCGAGCTGGCCCGCGAGGGGGTCGAGCTGGCGTGCCAACTCGCCGCGCTGCTGCCCCGTGAGCCGGAGGCCGCCGGCCTGGCCGCGTTGCTGGAGCTGCACCACGCCCGCGCCGCCGCGCGGTTTGACTCGTGGGGCCGCATCGTGCTGCTCGAACAGCAGGACCGGCGGCTGTGGGACAAGGCGGCGATCGAATGGGCGGCGCTGCGGCTGCGGGCGGCGGTGCGCCAGGGTCGGACCGGGCCGTACCAGCTGCAGGCCGGCATCGCCGCGCTACACGCCTTGGCCGCCTCGTACGAGGCCACCAACTGGGCCGACGTGCGGGCGCTGTATGACCGGCTGTGCGCGTTGGACCCGTCGCCGGTAGTGCTGCTGAACCGGGCAGTGGCCACGCGGTTCGCGGTGGGCCCGGCCCCGGCGCTGGATGAGGTCGACGCGCTCGGGGAGCGGCTTGCCGGTTACCACCTGTGGCACGCCGCCCGGGCCGACCTGCTGGCCACGCTCGACCGTCCGGCCGAGGCGCTGACGGCGGCGGAGCGGGCTCTGGAGCTGGCGACGAACCCGGCCGAACGGGAGCTGATGTCGCGTCGGGTGGGTGAGCTAAGGCGCCGGCTGTGAGACCGGCGCCCAGCGTCACCGCTATTCGCGGCTCATCACCGGACGGACCTCCAGCGCGCTCATCCCGGCGGCGAGTGGCCAGGTGGCGGCGATCCGCGCGGCTTCGTCAATGTCGTCGCACTCCAGCATGACGATCGCGCCGATGACCTCCTTGAGTTCCAGGTACGGCCCGTCGGTGATCACCGCCTGGCCGCTCACGCCGGCGCGCACTGTCTTTGCCGTGTCCCGGGGCTGTAGCTCGGCGCCGCCGTCGACGATCTTGCCGGTCGGCTGCCACCGCTCGAACCACTCGTAGACCTGCTTCATCACGTCCTGCTCGTCGGCCGGGGACAGCGCGGTCCACTCGCGGTCGTCGCCGAAGATCAGCATCGCGTACTTCATCGTTGCTCCTCGTGGCTGGAAGGGCTGCGTCGTCCGTGTGACGAACGGCCGGCACCGGTCCTCGACAGGTCCCGCCGAACTTCTTGCCGAAGTTCCGGCGGCCAACGGCTCCAGGGTGATTGAGTTGAGCTATCAGCACAACGAAGAGCCGTGGTGGCAGGGCCATTGGACGATCCCGTACAGCGCGGACCGAGTCTTGGTGATCACGGCTCAGGCGCTCCTGGCGTACTCGACGCCCGCTCGTGAGGCTGCGGACGTCATCGCGGCGAGTTTCGAACGCTGTCAGTAGAACGCGCTCACGTCGGCAGATCCGGTCGTCTTGCACGCGCTGTCGGCGGCAGAAGAGTCTGCGTGCAGACCGACTTTCTGCGTGCCGAGCAGGAAGTGGGGTTGCTGTCGAGGGCTGTGGGATTGCCTTAGCGCCGTTCGGTCATTGCCATGGTCCGACGGACATCGCCGGCGATTGCCGGGGAGGTGGCCGGCGCCCATCGGGTGAAGAGGTCGTGGAAATAATCGCCGTGTTTGTCGAGCATCGCCGGGTTCCGTTCGATGACGTCGAGTTCGTTGACGATGCTCAGGTCCACGAACGGGACGATCTGATCGGCGGCGAGGACCGTTGCGTGGCCGGTGAAGCGGTCGTGCACGGTGGCGCTTGCCGCCAGGTCTGGCCACGTGCGGTCGCGGTCGCAGGCGCCGTACAGGTACACCAGGTTCTCGGCCTCGTCGCCAACGACAGCGCGCAACGAGGCCCGGTCGGCCCGGTCGATCAGCGCCCGGTCGAAGCCGTCGGTGCCGTATGTGGCGTGAGTCAGACCGGCGAGCCGGACGTACGTGGCGGTTCCGAGCGCGGCGAGCCGTTGCTCGACCCGGCACAGGTGGGCGTAGAGCGTTCCGCCCGGGTGCTCGATGGACTCCGCGCCGTGGTCGCGCAGGAATGCGTGGGCGCTGTCGAACGTCATGGGCGTGACCTTAGGCAGATCGCGGAGGGGCTCGCAGTCCGCGATAGTGCATGATTCGTCACAATCCCTTTGCCACCGACCGATGTGAATAGATGCACTTTGCTCTTGCTGTCGCGTGCCGTGCCGGGTTTGGTCGTCCCATGGCTCTCATCGCGTACGACAGTGCGGACGCCGCCGCGTTCGAGGCGACCCGTCACCTGCCCGACGTCGCGCTCGGTACCTGGCGGGACGCGATCACCCGGTACCTCGGCCCGCGCCCGGGCTTGCGGCTGCTCGACCTCGGTTGCGGCACCGGAAGCTGGTCGCGGGCGTTCCGGTCCTGGTGGTCCGACGCCGAGGTGGTCGCGGTGGAGCCGTCCGCGGCGATGCGGGAGCGTGCGGTGCATCGGCCCGTCCTCGCCGGCAGCGCCGAGGAGATCCCGTTGGACGACTCGAGCGTCGACGCGGTCTGGTTGTCCACAGTCATCCACCACGGTCCCGATCTGGCTGCCGCTGCCCGCGAGGTGCGTCGTGTGGTGAGGCCGGGAGCGCCCGTCCTGATCCGTTCTGCGTTCGCCGGTCGGCACGAGGCGATCACGCTGTTCCGGTACTTCCCGGAGGCCATTGCGGTCCTCAACAGCTATCCCAGCGTGGCAGATGTCGAAGCTGCGTTCGCGGTCGCTGGTTTCACCACCGCGGGCTTCGAGCAGGTTCCGCAGCTGACCGCCCCGTCCCTGCGGAAAGCTGCCGCGAGCCTGCGACGTGAGGCACACACGCCGTTGCAAATGATCAGTGACGAGGCGTACGCGGCGGGCGTCGTCCGCCTGCGCAAGGCTGCGGAGACCGAGACGGGCCCGGTGGTCGACGCTCTCGATCTGCTCGTACTGCGTTGACCAGCTGGCGCCGCCCCTCACCGCGCTACCTCTCGCTCGACGGCCCCGACCTTCACTGTGAGAGGTGTACGTCAGTCCCGGAACCGGGCCGCAGTGTGACGGCGCCGGTCGATGTCGACCTGGAAAGCGTCGCTGCGGCCGTCAACAGCCCGGACAGCGGATAGCGCACCCCACGCGGGTCGCGCGGGTCGGGGACTGCGGTCAAGGCGTGCAAAAGCCTGCGCTGTTCACCCTCGGTCACCGGTCCCCCCGGCTTCTCTCGCCTCTACAAAGGCCGCTCGCCCCACAGACGCCCTGATCAGGGCGCTGCTACCCGACTACGCAATCGCCCTGTCGTGGGTACGACCATTGTTCGTGACAAGCACTGTTTGAGTTGTCAGTTGCGGTGCTCCTGTGCCACTTCAGGAAGATCAGGATCGAGCCGCCGACAAGTGCTGATGTGCACTCATCTCGGCAGAACCGGGCATCAGCTGGGCTGTGTTCGATGGCGCGACCCGCTTCATGTGAGCATGGTGGGTGCAGGCCGGCCGTTCCCGATAGGTGGTGTTCACGTGGTGAAGGCGCGACCCGCCGCGGGTGGCGGGCGGTGGGTGGAGATCTCACCGGAGCGGATTCGTGGTTGGCTCGACGGCTTCTACAGCCGCCACGACGGCGCCACCGAGCAGGGCCTCGTGTTGACCGGCGTGAGCAACGGTGATACCGCCACGCTGTATCCGCCGCCGGGGCTTACCGACGCGCAGGATGTCGACACGCTGCTGGCCCGCATCATCCGACCGCCCCGGATCGCCGTGCTGCTGGCCCGTAAGGGCGCGGTTGCCGCCGGCGTCGCGGACGGTACGACCATCACCGTCTCGAAGGTCGAGCGCTTCTACGTGCAGGGTCGCACCGCGGCCGGCGGTTCCTCGCAGCAACGCTACGCACGTCGCCGCGCCAACCAGGCCCAGGCTGCTACTCAGCGGGCTGCCGACATCGCCGCGCGGATCATGCTGCCCCACGCGCCCGGTGTTATCGCCGACCCTCACGATGCAGTCAGTGCCCTGGTCTGTGGCGGCGACCGGTCGATGATCGACGCGGTGCTGACAGACCGGCGTCTGTCGCCACTGGCGCTACTGCGTCACCCACACCTGCTCGAATCCGCCGAGCCCCGTCTGGCCATCCTGGAGGATGCGGCGGTCACGGCCAGACGGATCCGCGTCCACCTGATGCCGTGACCACGATCAGGTCCAGCAGGTCGGACCTGTACGCGATGTCCCGTAACCCGCCCGCTCTGCGGCATGAGCGCGCACCCGATCTTGGCTTGCGGTGAGCGCCAGATGAGTGCGTGGGTGGGCCATGCGGCTTCAACCGGATACGGTGATGATCACGAACAGCCTCGTTACGACGTCCCATCTTCCCGAAGCCAGCCATTCGGCGATATGTGCCGCGGGCGCGGAAGTTAGGCCCGTACCGGCCCGATCTGCTCCTCGAATCTCGGCAGGGCACGCAGGGTTGGTTCACGTCCCGCGCTGCGTCATCCACGTTGGACTGAGAGGCGGTCCCGGCGGCGGCTCGTGTGGCGGGGTGGTCGGCCGGCGTACCGGCCGCCACCCTCTTCCGGATCTCCGCCCGTATCTCGTCGTGCGGCACGGCGCAATCATCGCCGAGTGCGACACCCCCAGCGGCCGGGCCGGGGGTCAGCCCGCGCTGAGGTTGGTGCGGCGCACGATCAGCCAGACGGCGGCGAGGGCTACCGCGGCGAGGCCCAGGTAGCCGGCGCCGATGATCAGGTGGAAGTCGGGGATCCTGCTGCCCGGCTGATACTGCAGGAACTGCTGGAGATGGTTGTCGGCGAAGCAGGAGAGATCCGGCGGGGCGTCGGTGGGCGGGCACAGGCGGGTCAGCTCGGTACTGGTGAGCTGGCGGTGGGAGGCGTCGTATACGCCCGTCAGCTCGTCGCCTTCGTAGTTGATGCCGTAGTTGGTGATGAGGCCGCCCTTGACGACCATGGCGTTGTCGTCCAGCAGGCCGTCGTCCGGCGCGCCGATCTGCCGCCAGGCGGACAGCGGCTTCATGAGGGTGGGGTACCGGAGCTGGACGAACAGCATCAGGCCGATGAAGCCGGCGATGACGCCGAACACAGCGGGGAGGGTGCGTCTGATGGCGGCGCCGAGCGCGACGCCGACCGCGAACCAGCAGATGCTGATCGCGAGCGGGAGCATCCCGGTGTTCAGGAACGTCTCGTGCTGGAACATGCTTCCGATCGAGACGTTGGCCAACGCGTGTTCCAGGTGGTCGCTGGTGACGGCGACGGCCGCGGTCACGGCTGCCACGAACAGCCCGAGGAGGCTCAGCTTGGTCCACAGCCAGCGCGCCGGGGAGACGTCCTGGCTCCAGGCCAGCAGCAGGGTTCGCTGCTCGTGCTCCCTGGACAGCACCGGGACGCCGATGAACACGCCGATCAGCATCGGCATGTACTGCACCAGTCGCGACAGGTAGGAGTAGGTCCGGACCAGGCTGGAGGTCCCGGCGAGTCTGTCGCTCTGGGGGGATTGTTCCGGGCACCTCATGTCGTGGCACTGGTGATACAGGTCCGTTAGCTCGGTGGACAGGTAGGTCATCCAGCCCACCAGCACGGCGGCCAGGACGAGCGTGCCGAGGAGGGTCCAGCGGTGCTGGCGCCAGGTCAGCCAGATTAGACCGGAGAAGCCCGCGCCCGGCGTGGCGGTGGACTCGGTGTCGTCCTCGTGGTGCGCGGCGAGCCGTGGTCGGGTGATCGGGGTCATGCTGCTGCCTCCAGGTCCCGGTGTGTCTTGGCCGACGCCTTGAGGTAGGTCAGGATCAGCTCGTCCAGGGTGATGGGTTGGGCGGTCCAGCCGGGCGCGACGACGGCGTGCACGGCCGGCCCGTTGGACAGCCGGACGACGAACGTCGACTGCCGGTCGGTGTGCTGCGCCTGGACGATCGTGCCCGGGCCCGGCGGCAGGTCCGCGCGCGGTCCGGTGAGCCGCAGGTGGCTGTCGAGCAGCTCCTCGACGTCGCCGGTCAGCACGGGACGGCCCGCGTCGAGCAGCAGCAGGTGGTCGCCGACACTGCTGAGCTCGGCGATGATGTGGGTCGACAGCATCACGGTCATGTCGCTGTCGGCGGCCTCGGCCATCAGCTCGCCGGTCACCTCGGTGCGAGCCACCGGGTCGAGGTTTGCCAGGGGCTCGTCCAGCAGCAGCACCGCCGGGCGGGAGCCGAGGGCGACTGCGAGCGCGACCTGCGCCCGCTGCCCGCCGGAGAGCTTGCCGCAGCGGCGGTCCAGCGGGATGTCGAAGCGCTCCAGCCAGGACAGCGCCCGCCGCTGGTCCCACACGCGGTTCGTGGACCTTCCGAAGCGGAGCATGTCCGTGACGCTGAAGTCCCGGTACAGCGGCTTGTCCTGGGCCAGGATCGCGACCCGGCTCCCGGCCGGCCCACCCCCGTTCGTGGACCTGCCCTTCACCACCGGTCGGCCGTGGACCAGCAGCGAGCCGGAGGTGGGCGCCAGCATGCCACTGATGATGCTCATCAGCGTCGACTTGCCCGCGCCGTTGGCGCCGACGAGCGCGATGATGCGGTTGGCGGGCAGCTGGAAACTGCACTCCCGCAGCGCCCACACGTTGCCGTAGCGCTTGCTCAGGTCCCGTGCCTCGACGACGATGGCCTGGTCGCTCATGCGGCGCCTTCCTTCTGCTGGAACGCAGCGCCCGGCGCCGGTCTCCCCTGCGGCTGGTCGCTGCCGGCCTGCGTCCTGCGCAGCGAGTTCTCGACGATCACCGAGGCGAGCAGCGCCTGAACGTCCTCGTCCTCCAGACCCGCCTCGCGGGCCTGGCCGAGCCACCGGGCCAGGCCGGTGCGCAAGCGGGCCATGACATGGGGATCCGTGTGGCCGAGCGTTCCGCTGACGAAGGTGCCCGCCCCCTGCCGCGCCTCCACCAGGCCGGACAGCTCCAGCTCCCGGTAGGCCTTCAGCACCGTGCTCGGGTTGACCGTGCACGAGGTCACAACGCTGCGCACGGTGGGCAGTTGGTCCCCGGGATGCAGCAGTTCCATCCGCAGCCCCTCGCGCACCTGCCTGACCAGCTGCGCATATGCGGGGACGCTGCTGGACCGGTCGATATGGAAGTTGATCACGTCATGCGTCCTCTCCGTCCGTCCCCAGGCGAGGACAGATTGTTCTTATAGACTAGAACACCAGTTAATCAACATGGCAAGGATGACAATTGATCAACTCCCTCACGAGTCATGCCATGTGCCGAACCAACAGGCCCTCGGGCTGCCCTAGCGGGCCGACGGCATCGAACGGCTCGCCCAGCGTCTGCTGGCCGCGGCCGATGAACTTCGCAGCGGCCGCCCGCTCGCCTACGTGCACATCGTGGACAACGGCGCCACCGTCAGGGACGAAGTAGTCGGCTGGTGGGGCATCCTGTCGGCGCTGTGCCTGCGGCAGTTGCCGATACGAATCCGCAACTTCAGGCGCTTTGCCGCGCATCCTGAACGGTCGCGTTGCTGATTACTGCAGGGAATCTCAACGCGACATGCCGGCAAGACCTGCCGCGGGCGCAATCACGAGGTCGAGCACGCCCTCGTGCGGACGATGCAACGTGAACTCGGTCGCGGCGCGAAAGGTGCGGCTCCCGCCGCTCGACCGTACGACGTCCGCACATCGGCATGATGGGACGCCCAAGCCGGCTACCTTCGGCTACAGCCAGTGACGGGCCCTTCAACGACCGGCGGGCGCGGTCGGCGGCAATCGAGTGCGCGACAGGTGCACCAGGTTCAGGGTTAGCTCCTCGCCGATGCGGGTCCCGGCTCGCTCCTCCAAACGCCGCGGCCTGCATCCCACGTGCCATACGAGAGGCGTGCATAGGATGCCGACCTGCCTCCGAATCCAGTTGGCCCGCTCTTGGCTGGCATGCAACGATCCGCCGATGTCGCACAACACGAGGCAGCGTCGGCTTGCCGCGCTACGAGTCTGCGACCGGATTCTTTCCGGCGGCCCGCCCACCACCATGAGGGAGCGGCTCGCAGACATGGACGCGGGCGGTGATCTCGATAATTGGCCCGACTATTACGGCGACGGTCCGGTGACCACGCTAGAAGAACGCGTGGCAGACCTACTGGGAACCGAAGCGGCCGTATTCTTCCCCACCGGCACGATGGCCCAGCAGGTCGCGCTGCGCCATGGCGCTGACCGCACAGGGAACCCGACGGTCGCTGTCCACCCGCTCGGGCACCTAGAGGTACACCAACGCCATGCCTATGCCCACCTCAGTGGCCTGAGCAGTACCTGGCCGACAACCGCGCCCCGCAACCCGACTGCCGACGAGATCACCGCGCTCGGCGAGCCCGTGAGCACCGTCGTCATCGAACTCCCACTGCGCGACGCCGGCTTCGTCCTTCCCTCCTGGGACGAACTCGCCGCCGTATCCGCCGCAGCGCGCGCCATCGGTGCACGCGTCCATTTCGACGGCGCTCGGATTTGGGAATCCACCGCACACCTGGCGCATACCCTCAGCGAGATCGCGAACCTCGCCGACAGCACCTACGTGTCGTTCTATAAGACGATCGGCGGCATCAGCGGTGCGGCGCTCGCGGGCACCACCGAGCTCGCCTCCTACGCCCGCGTCTGGCGGCACCGCTACGGCGGCGAGGTCTTCCAGCAGTGGCCAGCCGCCCTGAGCGCACTCGCCGGTCTGAACAGGGAGTTGCCCCGCATCCCCGAATACGTACGGCACGCGCGGACAGTCGCTGCGGCACTCGCGGCGCTTCCCGGCGCGCGGGTGTATCCAGAACCTCCGCATACCCATCGATTCCGTCTCTGGCTGCCCCACCCGGCGCAGGCACTGAACGACGCTGCGCTGGCACTCGCCGAGGAGGAGAAGCTGTGGTTTGTCGCCGGCTGGCAGGAAACAGCCGTACCGGGTATCGCGATGACCGAGGTCACCGTCGCCGCGCCCGCGCTCGAGTGGACCGCCGAGGACATCGCCGAGGTGGGTGAGCGCTTCCTCTGCCGCGCCGTCGACCATTGACGCACTCACCTCGGCAGATCCGAGAGTTAAGCGGTCAGCCGCGCACCGGGCATCTGACACGCGGGGTCACCCACCCGCGCTGACCGTCAGATCCCTCGGACGTCAATAAGCTGCTCTCTGAAGGAATGGCTACCTGCTGCCCAGTTTCGCGCCGAGCACTCTCCTGGCTCGTTTTTGGGCCGCACGCCGATCCCTTGCCGGTCTCGGCACAAGGCCGTCTCGTGCGAACGCCCGGGACGGCCTCTTGGCGTTTCGGTCCGCGCCAACCTCCCTGGTTCGGACTGCGTGAGTCGCTGACCGGTCTTGTCAGGTCGTGACAGGCGCCAGGCGAGTTCGATCGGCCTGACAGCCGAGACCTGGGCGGTGCATGTCATCCACGGCATGCCCGCCCGGTGGGGATCTCCCATCCGGCGAGGCAATGGTCCGGCACGGCTGGCGCGGCGTACTGACACCGCAACCCTTCGCCCAAGGCAAGGGAGGAGCGCCCCCACCGGCCCAGTCGAAGCCTCGCCTTGGTCCCCACCGCGGCGGCCCGCGGATCTTTTGTGGAGCGTCGCAATGCACACAACTCTGTCAGTTCTGTCCGACCTCGCTGCCGGCGCGCCGCAGCCACTGGCGGCTCCAAAATCCATCAACGAGGTCATTTCCTCCATTACCGCCTGGATCATGGGCATCATCGCGTTGGTCGCGACGATGTTCCTGGTCATCGGTGGCCTGCGGTACATGGCCGCCGGCGGTGACCCGGCCCAGGTCGAGCAGGCGAAGGGCAACCTCAAGTCCGCGTTGATCGGCTACGCGTTGGCGGTCCTCTCCCCCGTGATCCTGCAGGTGCTGCAGGGCATCATCGGCGGCTGAGGACATCCGTCATGGTCAACTGGATGATGGATGGCCTGGTGGAGTGGCTCGCCGAGCGGCTACAAGACCTGCTCGGCGGGCTGCTGGCCTATCTGACGTCGTCGTTGTTCCTGTCGCCGGACGTCACCGTTTTGCCGCAGGTGCAGACCATCGCCGCGAAGAGTGCGATGGTCGTCAACGCCTGCTACGTCCTCGCGCTGGTGACCGCCGGCATCGTGACGATGACCAGCAGTTCGGTCGAGATGCGATACGGCGTCAAGGAACTCGTGCCGCGCCTCGTTGTCGGGTTCATCCTGTCGAACTTTGCGGTCCCACTCTGCGCCGTGCTCATCGGTGTCGCCAACGCGTTGACGGTGGCCATGGTCGGCACCGCGGCTCCCACCACGCAAGCTGTCACGATGGCCCGCACCCACGTGGCCGCCGCCCTCACCGATCCGGCCAACGCCCTCCTCGCCGTGATCATCGGGCTGCTGATCGTCGGACTGATGTTCGCCCTCGTCACCGGTTGGGTCGTACGTGTTGCGGTGCTGGTCATCCTGGCGGGGCTCGCCCCGCTCGCGCTGGCCTGCTATTGCCTGCCCTGGACGCAACCCACCGCAGAACTGTGGTGGCGCAGCCTGCTGGGCTGCCTCGGCACGGCCGTGCTGCAGGCCATTGCGTTCTCCACCGGCATCCAACTGCTCACCGAACCGGACGCGAGCATTCCGGTCCTGATCGGCCTGCCGGGTTCGGACGTGTTGAACCTGCTGCTGGTCGCGGTGGTGTTGTGGATGACGGTCAAGATCCCCGGGATGATGGGCCGCTACGCGACGGGCAAGGGGTCGCCGAAGATCGGCGCGGTTCTGCTGCGGGCGGTGGTCATCCAGGGCCTCACCCGCCGTCTACCGATCGGCGGGTTCGGACGGACCGCCTTACGAGGTGGGCGATGACGATCGAGGACAGCGTCCCGCGTGCCGTTGTCCCGGCCAACGTCAACGAGCCCGACCGCATCGCGTTCGGGCTGACGTTCCGACAGCTGGGCATCGTCGGCGGTGCCGGCCTCGGCGGGTTCGGGGTCTACCGCACGTTCGGGCATCTGCTGCCGCAGGTGGCCTGGATCGTCGCCGGGGCTTTCGTGTTCGCTGTGGCGGTCGTGGTGGCGCTCGGCCGCCGTGACGGCCTGCCGCTGGACGTGTGGCTGCGATACGGGTTCGCGCTCGGCCGCAGGCCGCGCACCCTCGCGCCGGGTGGGGCTCGGGTCAGCGCGGTCGCGGTCGTGGCCGGTAAGCCGAGCCTCCCGGCGCCGCTGCGCTCTCCGGTCACGGCGGTCAGTCCGACGGGAGTCCTGACCAGTGAGGGCAGCGGCAAGGTCCTGATCGCCTGCGGCACGACGAACATTCACCTGCGCACCGGGAGTGAGCAGGGCGCGTTGTTGGAGGGGTTTGGCCGGTTCCTCAACAGCCTGACCGGGCCGGCGCAGATCGTCGTGGCTGCGCAGCGGCACGACCTGACCGTCTACGCGCAGGCGACGGTCGACCACGCGCCGCGCCTGGCGCATCCGGCGTTGCAGGCCGCCGCCGCCGACTACGCCGAGTTCCTGCTCGACCTCGACAGCCAGCGCGATCCGCTGCGCCGCCAGGTCCTCGCCGTCGTCAGCGGAGAGCACGCGGCCGACACCGCCGTGCGCGCCCTGTCTGCGCTCGGCGTGGAGGCCGCCGTCTTGGACGGGCCGGCTGTCGCCTCCGCGCTGGCTGGCGCGGTCGATCCGTTCTCCCCGCCTGTGCCTGGTCCGCGTGCGGTACCCGGCGCCCCGATCACCCTGCGGAGCACATCGTGAATCTGTTGAGAAAGCCCAAGATCAGTGTCGCGGGCGGGGATGGGATGCCCTCCCCGGCCGCGTTGTCGGTCACGCCGTGGCACGTGCAGGTCGGCGACGGGTATGCCGCCACCTACGCGGTGTGCGGCTATCCGGCCGAGGTCGGCCCGGCGTGGCTCGACCCGCTGCTGTCCTACCCCGGACGGGTCGACGTCTCGGTGCACCTGGACCCGGTGGCGCCGCAACTGGCCGCGCCGATGCTCAAGCGCCAGCGCGCCCGCCTCGAATCCTCGCGCCGGCTGGACGCCGACCAGGGACGCTTGGGTGATCCGATGGTCGAGGCGGCAGCGGCGGATGCGGCCGACCTCGCCGAGCGGGTCGCCCGCGGGGCGGCGAAGCTGTTCGACGTCGGCATCTACGTCACCATCCACGCCCGGACCCTCGACGAACTCGCCACCGTTACCGCGGGCGTGAAGTCCGCCGCCGCCAGCGTGCTGCTGGACGTGCAGCCGGCGACGTTCCGCCACCAGCAGGGCTGGGTGGCCACGCTGCCGGTCGGCGTGGACCCGCTGCGGATGCGCCGCATCCTCGACACCACCGCCCTCGCGGCGGCGTTCCCCCTGGCCTCGGCGGACCTGGCCGCGCCGGCCCCGGGCACCGTCGCCCCGCCGGAAGGTGTGCTGTACGGGGTCAACACCACCAGCAACGGCGTGCTCATCTGGAACCGGTGGGCGCAGGACAACCACAACAGCGTGGTCCTGGCGCGCAGCGGCGCCGGGAAGTCCTACTTCGTCAAGCTCGAGGTGCTGCGCAACCTGTACCAGGGCACGACGGTGTCGGTCATCGACCCCGAGGACGAGTACACGCCCTTAGCAGAGCACGTTGGCGGCACCGTTGTGCAGCTCGGTCAGCCCGGCGTCAGGGTCAACCCGTTCGACCTGCCCGCCGACAACCGTCCTGACACCCTGACCCGGCGCGGGCTGTACCTGCACACGCTGATCTCGGTCATGCTCGGCGGAACCCCGCCGCCGGCCGAACGCGCCGCTCTCGACCGGGCCCTCACCGCCACCTACGCCCATGCCGGGATCAACGGTGACCCGGCCACCTGGACCAAACCGGCGCCGCTGCTGCGCGACCTGGCGGCAACCCTCGACGCGGACGACGACCCTGCCGCAGGGCAACTGGCCGCCCGGCTCGCGCCGTGGACGCTCGGCAACTTCGCCAGCATGTTCGACGGGCCGACATCCACCCGGCCGGAGGGCCACCTGGTGGTGTGGAGCCTGCGGCACTTGCCCGACGAGCTGCGCACCGTGGGAACTCTGCTCGCCCTGGACTGGATCTGGGCGGGCATCGACTCTCCGTCCGCTGGCGCCCGCCGGCGTCGACGGCTTGTCATCGTGGACGAGGCGTGGCTGCTGATGCGCGACGGCGAGGGCGCCCGGTTCCTGTTCCGGATGGCCAAGGCCGCGCGGAAGCGATCCGCAGGTTTGTGTGTCATCACTCAGGACGCCTCCGATGTCCTGTCGACGGATCTCGGCCTGGCGGTGGTGTCCAACGCCGCCACGCAGGTACTGATGCGCCAGTCCACACAGTCCATCGACGCGGTGTCCGAGGCGTTCGGCCTGACCGCCGGGGAGTCGAGGCTGCTGCTGTCGGCGCCGCGCGGTGAGGGCCTGCTCGTCGCTGGTCGTAGCCGCATTCCGTTCCGCAGTGTCGGATCGGCGGCCGAGCACAAGCTCGCCGTGACTGGAATCGGGGAGGCCGAATGACACCGACCCCGACCTGGCCCGCCGACGTCGGGGACTGGATCATCACCCGGCCGTGGCTGGGCTTCATCGCCGCCGCCCTGATCGTCAGCGCGGTGTTCGGCCATGATCAGGTGCTCGCCTGGCGGCACAAGCGGTTCGCGGCCGGCGCCCGATGGCTGACGATCGCCGCCCCGCCGGAGGTCACCGCCGAGGCTGCCGCGGCGTTCTGGACCACGCTGGTCGGCGTGCTGACGCCGTCGGTGTGGCAGCAGCGCCTGTTCGGCACCCCGCACGTCGGGTGGGAGTACATCTGGACCGGCCGGTCCCTGACCATCCGGGTCTGGGTGCCCGGCACGGTGCCGGGCGGCGCGGTCGAGGCCGCCGTCCGGGCGGCCTGGCCTGCGGCCACCCTCACCACCGCCCACGCCGCACCGCCGATTCCGCACACCGTCGCCGAGGAGGTGGGTGGGGCGCACTGGCCGCAGCACACCGACGGGCTGCCGCTGCGCAGCGAGCACGACACCGACCCACTGCGGGCGCTGCTCGCCGCCGGGGCCGAGGTACGTCACCGCGAACACGCGTGTGTGCAGATCCTCGCCCGCCCGGCGCCCACCGGCCGGGTCCGCGCGGCCCGCAGGGCCGCGGCGAGCACCAGCCATCATCGCCACGGGCGGCCTGACCTGGCCACCCGCGCCGTCACCGGGGCGGTGCGGCTGGCCATCGAGCCCCTGCTGTGGTTCCTCGACGTGTTCACGCCCGGCTCGTCGCGGCCACGCACCCCGGGCCATGCCCCAGTGGTGCGTCCGGCCGAGCGGGACCCGGTGGCCACCGCCGATGCCCGCACCATGGTGGACAAGGCCGTGCGGGTGCCGCACTACGAGATCGCGGTCCGGTTCGCCGTAGCGGCCGACGCCGGCACGTCCCCACCAGACCCGGAGCGGGCCACCCACGTCCGCTCACGCCTCGGCGGGCTCGGGCACACCATCGCCTCGGCCGCTGCGGCGTACACCGGCCCGAACCGGCTGCGGCGCATGAAGATGCCCCAGCCGGTGGCCACGATCGCCGGACGGCGACTGCGGCACGGGTTCCTGGCCACCGTGCCAGAACTCGCGGCCCTCGCCGCCCTGCCGCAAGACCTCGCCGTCCCGGGCCTCGATCGGGCCCGGGCCAAGGCCGTGCCGGCGCCCGTGCAGGTCCCCTCCGGCGGCCGGGGCGTGAAGGTGCTGGGCCGCTCACAGATAGGCCACCACAGCGTCAGCCTCAAGGTCGTCGACGCCCGCCAGCACGTGCACGTCGTCGGCAAGACCGGCGTCGGCAAGTCCACCCTGCTGTTGAACATGATCCTCGGCGACATCAAGGCCGGTCGCGGGACCGTGGTCATCGACCCCCGCGGGGATTTGATCACCGACATCCTCGACCGATTGCCCGCCTCTCACGCCAAGACGATCGTGATCATCGACCCGGACCAGGAGAACCCCGGCTGCTTCAACCCGCTCGATGACGGCGGCGATCCGCACCTGGCCGTGGACAACCTCGTCGGCATCTTCGCCAAAATCTTCCAAGGCCAGTGGGGGCCCCGCATGGACGACACCATGCGGGTCGCCTGCCTCACGCTGATGCGCCACGCCAAACCAACCCTGAGCCTGGTCCCGTCGCTGTTGCAGGACCGGGACTTCCGGGCCCGGTTCACCCACGGCCTAGACGACCCGGACGGCCTCGGCGGGTTCTGGCTCTGGTACGACGGCATCAACGAGCAGTTCCGCGGCCAGGTCATCGCACCCGTCCTCGCCCGGCTAAGAGCCTTCCTGCTGCGGGACTTCGTCAAAAGCGTGATCGGCAACGCCCACTCGTCGTTCGACATGGGCCGGGTCCTCGACGGCGGAGTGCTGCTCTGCCGGCTGCCCAAGGGCATCCTCGGTGAGGAGACCAGCCGCATCCTCGGCTCGATGATCGTCGCCCGGGTGTGGCAGGCCGCCATCGCCCGCGCCAGCATCCCCGAAGACCAGCGAAGAGACGCCAGCCTCTACGTGGATGAGTGCCACAACTTCCTCACGCTGCCCGGCAACGTCGGGGACATGCTGGCCGAGGCGCGCGGCTTTCGGCTCGGGCTCGTCCTGGCCCACCAGGATCTGGCGCAACTGCCCCACGACATCGCCGCGGCGGTGTCGGCCAACGCGCGGTCGAAGCTGTTCTTCAACGTCGACCCGGCCGACGCGCGGGACCTGTCCCGGCACACCAAACCCGAGCTGGACGAGCACGACCTCGCCCACCTCGATGTCTACACCGCCGCCGCCCGGCTGCTGGTCGGCAACCGGGAGCTGCCCGCGTTCACCTTCGTGACCAACCCGCCGGCGCCACCGGTGGGTGAAGCGACCGCGATCCGGCAGGAGTGCGCCGCCGCCCACGGCCGCACCGGTGGTGAGCCGCCGATGCAGCAGCTCGCCCGTACCGCGATGAAGCGGCGCATGACCGACCGCGACCGCTAACCCGCGGCCAAGCGTTCGGGGGCTCGGTTGGGTGCGGCACTGGGGGCTCGTCTGGGGGTGTCCGCGACACGAGACCCCACACGAGGCACCTACACCTGGGCTGTCAGGTGCCTGACCTGCCCTAACCCACCCGGCGCCAGGACCGAAATCGAGATCAACTCATCCAGACTCCCTACGGGACTCTCTCTCCAGGGGTGTGACCACCTATGCCGCAATCGCGCCCGGCCAGCCTGCTGGCCACCTATCCCCACATCACCGGCCGTGACCGTCGGCTTCTCCAGCTGCTCGACGACCACCGGGTCCTCACCACCGATCACATTCACCGCATGCTGTTTCTCGCCCGCCGTACCTGCCAGATCCGGCTCGGTGAGTTGGCCGCTTTGGGTCTGCTGGACCGTTTCCGGTTCGCCCGCGCCGGGGGTGGTAGCCATCCGTGGCACTGGACCCTCGGCCACCAGGGGCACCGGTTCCAGGCCGCCGCTCACCACCGGCCCGAGCCCACCGTGCGCACCAGCCGCCAAAGCGTCGACCGGCTCTCGGCCAACCCGAATCTGACCCACCTGCTCATGGCCAACGAGTTCTTCGTTCGGCTCACCGTGTACGCCCGCCAGCACCCGCAGGCGCGGCTGGACCGGTGGTGGTCCGAGACGATGACCACCAAGCAGTTCCGGACCATCACCGCCGACGGGCACGGCCTGTGGAGCGTCGCGGACACCACGGTGGGGTTCTTCCTGGAGGCCGATACCGGCACCGAGCCGCTGGGTCGGGTGGTGGCCAAGCTCGACCGGTACATCCAGCTGATCCGCCGCGGCGGCCCCCGCTACCCGGTGCTGTTCTGGCTCGGCAGCGAACACCGTGAGGAACACCTGCACCGGCTCCTGCGCGGCCGACGCGACACCGTTCCCCTCGCGACCGCCACCCACGCCACGGACCCCGCCGAAGCGGTCTGGCTTCCTGGCGGCGCCACCGGCCGAGTCCGGCTCACCGAGCTGCCCAGCGACCACGGTCAGCCCGTAGCGGACAACCCGAACTACGACGAGAGCGGCTTCGTGCTCTGACAGACCCTGGCAGGCTCGCGAGGAAATCCTGTCAGCGCAGCTCAGAGGCATGGACGGCAATCCTGACAGAGCTGGTGCTGTCAGGTCGCGACGCTACGGTGCAGCTTCTTCTTTTGCTCGCACCGCCGCCCGTCTGTCCCCTGGACCTGCCCGCGCCAGCGGGATCACCCACAGCCCACCTCCCGGTCGGCTCGTGATCCACGCCCCGCGCCCTCCACGGCAGCTTCCCGGCCCGGACGCAGCGATCCGGTGGCACCACGACGCACACCCTCCACGCCCACTCCTTCACGAAGGGAGCACCCTGCCATGCCCACGTCCATGCCGCTCACCGCCCCAGTCGTCACCGTCTGCTTCGCCCCCGGCGAGGACGCCGACTGGTTCGCCGCCTCGGAGAAGGTCAACGACCTCCTGCACGCCAACGGCACCCCGGCCCGCCGCTACCACGTCCGCCACCGCCGCCTCATCGGCTGGCTAACCCGCTTCCTCGGCTACTACCTCCTCGACGCCGCCCGCCGCTTCGGCGCGCTCACCATGGCCGCCGGAGGCCGCAAGGGTCGCCTCGACCTCACCGGCACAGCGGCCAAGGCTGCTCACCACGCCGCCCTGCGCTGGCGTGCCTGGAACACCCACATCGCCGCAACGACCCGCCCGGCCCGTCCCTTCGAGGACTACCTCGCCCAGCACCACGCCGACCCGACCAAGGTGAGCCTGGCCGAGGCCCGCCGCCGCTTCGAGCAGCAACCCGGAGTCCTGGCGATGCTCGCCTTCTCCTTCAACCCGTACGAGTTGTCCGTCTACCAGGCGGGCGAAGCCACCTACGTCGGGCTGTACTGGCGCATCGCGCTGATCGGCGACGCGCTGATCACCACTGACGGCCGCCTACTCATGCCGGCCAGTGACTCCGTGGCCGACCGGTTCCGCTTCCTCAACGAGGCATGCGGCTACCTCCGCAGCCTGCGCTCCAGCGCACGACTGTGCGCCGTCGCGATCGCCTAATCGCCTAACCACACCGAGGACCGGTCGCAGCCCCGCTGCGACCGGTCCCCGCCATGCCCACAACCCGACCGCCTGCGAAGGAGAAACCTCGTGTTCCTGGCCGATCCCGCGCTGCGGCGCATCGCCGCCGACACCAACGACGTCCTACCCGAGCACCTCTGGCGCCACGACACGGCCACCCTCGACGCCCTCGGCGACCTCGCCCGCGTCCTACACAAAACCGCCCGAGAGTTCACCGACAGCACCACCACGCTCGACCAGGCCCTCGCCCGCACTGGTGGGCTCGCCGAGCGGGCACGACAGGGGTTGGCCGCCCGCGCCGACCTGCACATGGCCGGCTACCACCAAACTCTCACCGACGCGCTCGTCGCCCGCGAGCGACACATCGTCCTCGGAACCGTGCTCGTTGGCGCCTACCGCGCCTGGCGCAACCACCGAACGATCGGCGACCGCGACCAGCGGCACCTCCTGCTGTACCCCGGTGATCCGTCGCGCGGCGTCGCCACCCTGCACCGCACCGAGGCAGACACCTGGCTGGTGCTACCCGACAGCGAGGCCAGCGCCGCCTTCGACATCCCTTACTCGGACCGTGTCATCGGCGAGGTCAGCGAGAGCGCCTTTGGGTGGACGCCAACCGCGTACATCGCCTCGCTGCACCAGCCCCCGCCCACGATGGCGTATCCCCTGCCCGCGTGCGACGACCTCGCCCCGGCCTGCCGGTCCCTGCTGCGCTGGTGGCACCTGCGCCACTCCGACACCTGGCGCAACCGCACCCCGAACCAACTCGACCCCGCCGAACTCGCCCACCTCACCACCTGAAGCGGGGAACCTCATGCCACACCTCGACACGATCAGCCGCTGGATCACCGCGACGACCGACCGCACCCTCGACCAACACGCCACCGACCCCATCCCCGCCGCCGCGCACCTGCCCGAAGCCGCCGCCACCCTGCGGCACCTGCGGACCGAGCTGCTGCTCGTAGTGGACCGGCTGCGCACCCTGCTGATCAACGACGACGACCTGAACGGCTCCACCAACACGGTCGCCAGCCCGGTGGAGACCATCAGGGAACTGGCCCGCGAGTACCGGTACACCCGCAACTGGATCGACACCCTCATCGGCGACGAGGCGCGGGCCGCGTACGCCGAGGCGAACCCGGGCCGGTCGGTGCGGCGGCGCTACGTCAACCCCGGTGACACGGTCCTGGTCGTCCTGCCACACACCGACTCCTGCCGCCGACAGAACCTCGCCGGACACGCCACCCACATCAAGGTCGGCACGTCCGACGCCAGGCTCCGCCCGCCCGGCAGCGTCAACCCGCTGTGGCTGTCCCACGCCGACGCCGGGATCTACCGCGATCCGGCCGAGGACCGCCTCTACATCCTGCAGGCCGCCGCCGACGAGGCCGTCCCCGGCCACTGACCGGCCGGCGCGGCACCACCCACCGCCACGACCACCGGGCCGCACGCCTCGGCAGCGCACGACGTCACGCGCCTGCCGCACCGACCGCTGCCCGCGACCCGACGCACCACCGCCCGGCACACCACCGTGCCAGGCGTCCCCACCAGTTCCCACGGAGGGAAACCCTGATGGAACACCTGTCCCTGACGCCTGCCACGCAGGCCGTCCTCGACGCCCTGACCGACCTCGGTCAGGGCAACCTCCACGAGTTGGCCGACAAGTCCGGTAAGGCCCGCTCGACCACCGACAAGGCGATCAAGACCCTGGCCGACGCCGGTGTCATCGTCGCGGTGGACACCGACGCCGACCCCGCCGAGGGCACCCCCGCCCGGTGGACCCTCGCCACGCCGAGCGACGCCGATGCCCTCATGCCTGCCGACGCGGCCGACGAGAGCGACATCGGCGACCCGGACGCCGACAACGCGAACGACCGGCCGCATATGGAGATGGGCCACCAGCTCACCGATGCGGTCCACGGCGCCGACGCCAAGAACGACCGACCGGACGACGGCAGCGACGCCGCCGTCGACACGCCGGACACCGATTCGACCGACCAGCCCGGCAGCCAGATCGATAGCGACGACGCGACCGACCACGACGACACACCCGACGACGACGCCGACCGTGGCGAGGACGAGCAGGCACCGACGGTCACCGCCGTGCAGCCCGCTCGACCCGGTGACCGCAAGGTCATGGCCATCAAGGGTGTCCTGGCCGACTACGGCGACGACGGCGCGACCCTCGACGTGATCGTCGCCGAGAGCGGTATCAGTCACCCGACCGCCTCTCGGCTGGTGACCGCGATGGCGCAGGCCGACGCCGCCCGCCGGCTGCCCGGCCTGCCGGAGCGGTGGATCCCGGGCCCGACGAAGGCCAGCGAGGTCGACCCGAATCCGGAGCCGCCCCGCTGCCCGCTGTGCTACCAGGTCATCCGCGGCCTGGCGACCGCGCCGAGCGCCACGGCGGCGGTGCTGCCCCTGATCCGGGCGGACGGCACGCTGCACGTCGTCGCGCCGGACGGCGAGACCCACGTCGTCACCCTGCCCCGTCGCACGCCGCCACGTGCGCCGGGCATCACCGCGAGCGTGGGCCGCGGCGACGCGAGCGCCAACGCCGACGGCAGCCAGCCGTTCGGCCGGGGCGAGTTGGAGAAGCTGACCCTCAACGTCCTGGCCGCGAACCCGGGCCGGGCGATGAGCCCGCAGGACATCGCCACCGCCATCAGCGGACAGCTCGGTCGCGCGGTCAGCTCCGGGGCGGTGCGCAACAACTGCACCAAGGCCGCCGCCGCCGGCCGGATCCTCCTGGTCTCCGATGCGCCGCTGACCTTCGCCTACCCGGCGCAGCCCGACCAGAACGGCACCGCGAGCACCAGCGCGGAACACCCCGGGCAGGACGACAACGACGCCGAGCAGTCCTGACCCGGTACACGCCGATCACGCTGCGGGGCCGGGCCAACCTGCGGTCCCTCAGCGACGCGACTGGAGCACCCCTCGTGCCCGACGTCCGACCACTGTCCGACCTGGTTCTGGACTACCTCGCCGAGAGGCCAGGCATCCGTTGAAGCCGCACGAGATCGCCCGCGGGATCACCGCCACCCTCGACGGGCGCCGCATCGGCACCAGCGCCGTCATCAACTACTGCCTGCACGCCGCCGCCACCGGTCACCTCATTCAGGTAACCGAGGAACCGATGGCGTTCGCCTACCCCGCCGGTCCGATCACGACCGGCGAAGGTCGCGCCGAACAGTCCTGATCCGCACCATCTCAAACCCATCGCGGGGGCCGAGCGCATGCGCTCGGCCGCCGCAGCACATCGAAGAGGAGAAACCCGTGCCGCACGAACTCGAGACGTTCGCCGACGGAACGACCGCCTTCGCCAGCGCCCGCCTGTCGGCCTGGCACCAGCTGGGCACCGTCACCCAGGACACCATGAAGGCAGAGGAGATCATGGCCGCCGCCCGGCTCGGCGACTGGGGCGTGCGGACCATCCGCGCCGTCGGCGTCGACCTCGTCGACGGTGTCGAGGTGCAGATCCCCGCCGACGACAAGCGGATGACCGTGCGCCGCAACCCCGTCACCGGTGATACCGAGTACCTGGGCATCGTCGGTACCGACTACACCGTGGTCCAGAACGAGCAGTGCGCCGAGATGCTCGATCGCCTGGTCGATCAGGTGGGCGGCGCCCACTTCGAGACCGCCGGCAGCCTCCGCCGCGGCAAGTCGGTGTTCGTCACCATGAAGCTGCCTACGGCGATGGAGATCGCCGGGGTGGACCGGCTCGACCTCTACCTGATCGGCACGACCTCCCACGACGGCACCGCCGCCCTACGGGTAGACGCCAGCCCAATCCGGGTGCTCTGCGCGAACACCCAGCGCGCCGCCTTCGCCCACTCGGTCGGTCACTACACGTTCCGGCACACCTCCAACGTCAACTCGCAGATCAGCCAGGCCCGCGAGGCGCTGGGCCTGATGTGGACGTACATGGAGACCTTCGAGAAGGCCGCCGAGCGGATGCTCCAGACCGAGCTGACCATGCGCGAGTTCGAGCAGGTCGTCGGCCAGGTGTGGCAGGTCAAGGACAACGCCTCCGACCAGACCCGCAACAACGCCAAGCAGCGGCTCGGCACCCTCAAGTACCTGATCCGCGAGGCCGACACCCAGAAGGCCATCGCCGGCAGCAGGTGGGCGGGCTACCAGGCCATCACCGAGTACCTCGACCACTACCAGCCCGCCAAGAACGAGTTCGCCCGCGCCAACCGGGTGCTCACCGGCAACGTCGGTGAGCTGAAGGTGGCCGCCTTCGACCTGCTGACGGTCTGACCGCACCTCGATCCGTCGGGGCAGCGGTCCACCGACCGCTGCCCCGGCCCGCAGAGAACGGACACACCCCATGGCACCGCCGAGCACCAGGCGGCAGGGATCAGACGGAACGGCCGGCCGATGATCGGCCACATCCGCCACCCCCGCGACCTCCGACAGTCCGTGTGCGGCCTGCCCGCCGCCGACGTCCAGCGGTGGGAGACCGAGAACCCGCCACGCGTTGAGTCCACCTGCGAGGACTGCTCCACCCTGCTGCCCGAAGCCGCCCGACCCGACGACGGCAACCATCCACCCGGAGACCCCACGCTCATCGACACGCTGTGGCGCATCGTCGCCGACCGGCAGCACGCCAAGATCGACGGTGTCCTCGTCGACCTGTGGTCGGCCAGCGTCACCGTCCTCATCTGGGACCAGCTCCGCGACGACAAGCGGCAACGGCTGCTGACCCTGCCGTCACACGAGCTGATCCTGCGCTGCATCGCGATCTACACCCGCGTCACCGCGAAGAAGGACCACCAGTGACCGGCCCTCGGCTACCCCAGTGGTTCCACTCCGGGCCGTGGGTGTTCTCGATCGACGCCGCGCAGGCGCTGATCGCGGCGTCGCCCCGCGACACCCGGCCCCTGGACGTGCCGGCGTGGGCCGCCGCGTATGGCCTTGCCCATCTCGACAACCCCAACCCGTGGGCAACCAGCCTCATCGGCCCGACCAGCACCGCCCTCAACCGGACCTACGCCAAGACCACCGACCTGAGCCAGCCGCTGATCGTGGGCCAGCTCAGCATCAGCGGACACCCGCCCGGCCCGCTGCTCATCGACGGGACCCACCGTCTCTACCGCGCCTGGCGCGAACACGTGCCCCGCCTGCCGGCCCACCTGCTCACCGTGCAGGAGACCCGCCAGATCCAGGACGACCTGCTCCTGGGACCACCCGCAATATCCAGCACCCCGCCGTCGACCCGATGACGGCCTGACACCACCCGGTCCCTACCGCGTACGCCTCGGAAGCCGCCCCTACGACGGCGGCGACCGAGGCGTACGCGCATTCACCATTCACCCATTGCGGAGGAACCCGTGACGTACACGCCACCGTGGCGCAGGGTCTGCGACTGCCGCTGCATCATTCACCACCGTCTGCCGCGCACCACCTACAACGAGCCCGGCTGCGCCTGCACCATCACCTGCACCACCCAACCCCTCACGCTGCTGGCCCACCAGCGGGGCCGCGCACTCTTCCTCGACCAGGGCGGCGACCTCTGGCACGTCCCCGCCATGGCCAACGGCACCTGGGACTGGGACAACGCCACAGAGATCGACACCCGCGCCGACGTCTACGACGCCGGCCTCGTCATCGGGCACCTGCTACGCCAGGCCGCCAACGTCCTCGACGCGTCCATCGACTGACCCGACCGCTCAAGGTGGGCCGCCCATGTGGGCGGCCCACGACCTTTTCGTGCTCCACGACCGAGGGAGACATCTATGCACCGCACCTACCGCAACGCCCGCGAGCGCGCCTGTGACTGCCGCTGCCCGATCCACCACGGCCAGCCGCGCTCGATCTACAACAACCCCGAGTGCCATTGCCTGGCCACCTGCGCCAGCCAACCCATGACCCTGCTCGCCCCACAGATCAACGGCGCCGTGTTCCTCGATGCCGCCAAGGCCCTCTGGTACGTGCCCAGCTTGGAGCCCGGCCACTGGGACTGGCGCAACGCCACCCCCGTCGACATGGGCCACCCGCTGTTCCCGGCCAGCACCCTGATCGCCGACTTACTCCGCGAGACCCACGCCGAACTACTCCCCCTTCTCTACCGCCTCTAGAACGCACGTCGCGGCCTCCGGCCGCGCACCCGCACGCAGACCGAATCCTTCTCGCTATCCCGAGAGGTCATCACCATGACAAAGATCATCATCGGCGTCGTCGCCGTCGTCGTCACCGCCTGCTTCGGCCTGCCCCTCCTGCTGCTGTCCTCCGTCACCGGCGGCGGCCCCGGCGGATGCGCCATCGCCGCCCCGCCCGGCCTACGCCCCTCCGGGCAGCCGCCCGGCACCGGCCGATGGGACACCGAGCAACTCGACATCGCCGCCACGATCATCGACGTCGGGGTCGCCAAAGGCGTACCCCGCTGGGGCTGGATCGTCGCCGTCGCCACCGCCATGCAGGAATCCGCCCTGCGCAACCTGCCCTTCCTCGGCGGCCGCAACGACCACGACTCCATCGGCGTCTTCCAGCAACGCCCCAGCCGAGGCTGGGGCACCATCGCGCAACTGTCCGAGCCCGCCTACCAGGCCGGCAAGTTCTTCGACAAGCTCCAGACCGTGCCCGGCTGGCAGACGATGCCGCTCACCCAGGCCGCGCAAGCCGTCCAGTTGTCCGCGTTCCCCGACGCCTACGCCACGTGGACCGACGACGCTTTGCACCTCGTGAAGCAGTTGACCAACACCCTCGCCGACTGCACCACCGACACCCTCAACGCGCTACCCGCCGGGTTCGTGCTACCCGCCAACACCCCACCCGCCGTAGCGACCGCCATCTTCTGGGCCGTGAACCAACTCGGCACGCCATACCGCTTCGGCGGCTCCTGCACCGACCCGCACTCCGGTAACCCCGACAAACAATGCGACTGCTCCTCGCTGATGCAATCGGCGTACCGGGCCGCCGGCATCTCCATCCCGCGGGTCACCACCGACCAGGTCAACGCCGGAAAGCCGGTGGCCGACCCGGCGCTTCTGCTACCCGGCGACCTCGTCTTCATCCCCGGCAGCCAAGGCACCATGGCCAACCCCCGCCACGTTGGCATGTACCTCGGCGACGGGCTCATCATCCAAGCCCCGAGAACCGGCGACATCGTCAAGATCACCAAGTTGAGCAGCTGGATCGATGACATCGCGGCGATTCGTCGTATCGAGACCCGATGATCACAGATGGGTCGAATCACCGCTGGCGGATTGTCACGATCTTCTCAGCCGCTATGGTGGAATTGCCAAGTTTGCGAGAGCCGACCGACGCGGCGTCTGCAGCGGCGCCAGCTTCGTGCTGAGCGCGCTGGCCACCGAGATCACCCCGGACATCGCCGGGCACCTACGGCCTGATGCGCAAGGACATCGCGCAGTTCGCCGACATGGTGCGGCCTCGGGGGATCGACCCCGACGAGCTTCGCGACCGGGGCCTGGCCGGCGCGGAGAGCCTGGTCGAGGCGGTAGACATCGTCGCCGGCCGCGCGGCCGGGACGGCGTAGTCCGCGCGGGGACGGTGGCGCGGCACCGTCGGGTACGGCGCCGCGTCGTCCCTGGTGGTCCCCTCGAAGGCGGCCGGCCGCATCACCCGGGGTCGACCCGCCCGACGCCAAGCCGCCGCACCTTCATCTGGACCTGATCAGCCCATCTCAAACACGCTCTACGGGTTGGTCATCCTCGCGAAGCCGGGTGGAGGTGGCTACGCAGGAAGGTGAGGATTTCGCGTCGCGCTGGCCGGGCGGCCGGCACGAGACCGGGGATGCTCAGGAAGGTGTGGGTGGCCCTCGGGTAGCAGGTCAGGTGAGCGTCGGTGCCGTCTTCGCGGAGTCGTTCGACGTAGCGGCGTCCATGGTCGGCCAGCGGATCCAGCGCGGCCGTGACGACCAGTGCCGATGGCAGCCCGGCGAGGCTGTCGAACGTGAGGGGCGACACGCCGCGAGCGTCGAGGCCCGGTGGGACGCTCAGCTTGCGGGCTGCGCGCAACCGGGACAGCGGCAGGGTGGGATTGTCGGCGTTCTCGTCAATCGACGAGTACTCGGTCATGGTCTCGGTCCAGTCCGTGACGGGGTAGTTCAGCACCTGGGCAAGGAGCGGTGGGCCGTCCTTGCCGGCGCGCAAGGCGATGAGCGCGCGGCGATCGTGCCGCCGGCGCTCTCGCCCATGACCGCGACAGCGCCGGGATCGACGCCCCAATCGGCGGCGTCTTCGACGAGCCGGACGAGGGTGTCGAAGCCGTCTTCGATCGGCTGGGGCAGCGGGTGCTCCGGGGCGAGGCGGTACTCCACCGATACGACCACCGCGGGGCACCGGACCGCGAGGTGGCTGTTGAGCCAGTCGTTCTGTGTGGCGGTCCCCGCGATGAAGCCTCCACCATGAAACGACACGATCAGCGGCAGTTTCCGACCTGCCTCCTTCGGTCGGTGCACGCGCAGCATCAGGCGGCGGCCAGGAAGATCGATCCTGGTCTCCTTGATGTGCGCGCGGCGGTCGGGCAAGCCAGTGACGATCCGGGCGGCACGGGACAATGCTGCCCGATTGGTCTTCTCACGCGCGGTGATCACCTGATCGTCGCTCAGGGCCTCCCAGTCCTGGGTGTCCCTGAGGATGCGGGTACCTAGTGGAGCGTCTCTGGTTTCCTATGTGATCCTCAGCGAAGCGGACATCGTGCCGGTACGGCCGTCCCGGTTGGTGATGGGGGTGGCGTGTACGTGGCGGTGGAAGCCGCGGCCGAGGGTTGCCCTGCGGACCCGGTGTGGGTGTCGCGGGGCGG
>NZ_JBEXIK010000053.1:44998-45530 GCF_040608515.1 Micromonospora sp. NPDC005173 | reverse complement strand
GCCCGGTCACATTCCGAACCCGGAAGCTAAGCCCTCCAGCGCCGATGGTACTGCACTCGTGAGGGTGTGGGAGAGTAGGACACCGCCGGACAATCTTCCAGTCGAGGGCCGCCCCATCCGGGTCGGCCCTCGACTGCGTAGCGCCATTGGTGGCGCAATCAGGAAGGATGTACCTGTGAGTTCAGGACCGCAGGACGGAGACCGTCCCCGTCGCTACGAAGACCGTACTGACGGCCCGGGTGGGCGCGACCGCGGCCCGCGCCGCGAGGACCGCGACCGTCCCCCGTACCGGGGAGACCGGGACAGCAGCGCTGGCGGCACCCGAGGCGGATACGCCGGCGGCCGCGACGGTGGCTCCCGTGGCGGTGACCGTGACGGTTCCCGGTCAAGCGCGCCTCGTGAGGGTGGCTTCCGTGGTGGCGACCGCGACGGCTCCCGGTCGGGTGCTCCGCGTGAGGGTGGCTTCCGTGGCGGTGACCGTGACGGTTCCCGGTCGAGCGCGCCTCGTGAGGGTGGCTTCCGCGGTGGTGAC
>NZ_JBEXIK010000053.1:0-44901 GCF_040608515.1 Micromonospora sp. NPDC005173 | reverse complement strand
GACCGTCGTGAAGGCGGTTTCCGTGGTGGCGACCGTGACGGTTCGCGTTCGGGTGCTCCGCGTGAGGGTGGCTTCCGTGGCGGCGACCGTGACGGTTCCCGGTCGAGCGCGCCTCGTGAGGGTGGCTTCCGCGGTGGTGACCGTCGTGAAGGCGGTTTCCGTGGTGGCGACCGTGACGGTTCGCGTTCGGGTGCTCCGCGTGAGGGTGGCTTCCGTGGCGGCGACCGTGACGGCTCGCGCTCCGGCGCGCCCCGTGAGGGTGGCTTCCGTGGCGGTGACCGTCGTGAAGGCGGCTTCCGTGGTGGCGACCGTGACGGCTCGCGCTCCGGCGCGCCTCGTGAAGGCGGCGGCTTCCGCGGTGGTGACCGTCGTGAAAGCGGCTATCAGGGTGGTGACCGCACCCGTTCCGGCCCGTCCCGTGAGGGCGGTTTCCGCGGCGGCGACCGCGAGGGCGGTTTCCGCGGTGGTGACCGTCGTGAGGGCGGCTTCCGCGGCGGCGACCGTGACGGTTCCCGGCCGAGTGCTCCGCGTGAGGGCGGCTACCGCGGCGGTGACCGCGAGGGCGGTTTCCGTGGCGGCGAGCGTCGCGAGGGTGGCTTCCGGCCCGGCGCGCCGCGTGAGGGCGGCGGTTTCCGCGGTGGCGACCGTGATGGTTCGCGTTCGGGTGCTCCGCGTGAGGGCGGCTTCCGTGGCGGCGACCGCGAGGGCGGTTTCCGTGGTGGTGACCGTCGTGAAGGCGGTTTCCGTGGCGGCGACCGTGATGGTTCGCGTTCGGGTGCTCCGCGTGAGGGCGGTTTCCGTGGCGGCGACCGTGAGGGCGGTTTCCGTGGCGGCGACCGCGAGGGCGGTTTCCGTGGCGGTGACCGTCGTGAAGGCGGTTTCCGTGGCGGCGACCGCGACGGCTCGCGTTCGGGTGCTCCCCGTGAGGGCGGCTTCCGTGGCGGCGACCGCGAGGGCGGTTTCCGCGGTGGCGACCGTCGTGAGGGCGGTGCGCCCCGTGAGGGTGGCGGTTTCCGTGGCGGTGACCGTCGTGAGGGCGGCTACCGCGGCGACCGTGACGGTTCGCGTTCGAGCGCTCCGCGTGAGGGCGGCTTCCGCGGCGGCGATCGCGACGGTTCGCGTTCGGGTGCTCCGCGTGAGGGCGGCTTCCGTGGTGGCGACCGTCGTGAAGGCGGCTACCGCGGCGACCGTGACGGTTCCCGGTCGAGCGCTCCGCGTGAGGGCGGCTTCCGGGGTGGTGACCGCGACGGTGCGCGTTCTGGCGCGCCTCGTGAGGGCGGCTTCCGGGGCGGCGACCGCGAGGGTGGCTTCCGGGGTGGTGACCGCGAAGGCGGCTTCCGCGGCGGTGACCGTCGTGAGGGCGGCTACCGCGGTGGCGACCGTGAGGGTGCTTCCCGGGCTGATGACCGGCCGCGTCGCGAGGGGGAGTTCCGCCGCGACGACCGCGGCGCGGCCTCCGAGTCGTTCGAGGGCGGGCGCAGTTCGGCCCCGGCGTTGCCGGACGAGATCGTCGCGACCGACCTGGACAAGGACGTTCGAGCTGAGCTGCTCTCGCTGAACAAGCCGGTCGCCGAGACGGTGGCCCGGCACCTGGTCGCCACCGGTCAGCTGATCGACGAGGACCCCGCCGAGGCGCTGGCGCACGCGCTGGCCGCCCGGCGGCTCGCGTCGCGCATCTCCGCCGTCCGTGAGGCGGTCGGCCTGGCCGCGTACCACGCGGGGGAGTGGCAGACGGCGATCGCCGAGCTGCGCACGTACCACCGGATGACCGGGTTGCAGAGTCACCTGGCCGTGCTCGCGGACTGCGAGCGCGCCCTGGGTCGGGCGGAGCGGGCTATCGACCTGTTCCGCGGCGCCGACCGGGAGAAGCTGGACCAGGCCGTCGCGATCGAGCTGCTGATCGTCGCCGCGGGCGCCCGGGGCGACCTCGGGCAGAAGGACGCCGCGGTGGCGATGCTCCAGGTCCCGGACCTCACGAGCGAAGCCACCGTGCCGTGGACCGCCCGGCTGCGCTACGCGTACGCCGACGCGCTGCTCGCGGTGGGCCGGCGCGAGGAGGCCCGCGAGTGGTTCTCCCGCGCCGCCGACGTGGACACCGAGGGCGAGACCGACGCCGCGGAGCGGCTGCTAGAGCTCGACGGTGTGGTCAT
Organism: Micromonospora sp. NPDC005173; assembly: GCF_040608515.1. NCBI lineage: Bacteria > Bacillati > Actinomycetota > Actinomycetes > Micromonosporales > Micromonosporaceae > Micromonospora > Micromonospora sp. NPDC005173. The sequence continues at coordinate 42,751 of NZ_JBEXIK010000053.1, read as the reverse complement.
CGAGGGTGACGACGAGGACGAACCGGCCGAGGACATCGCCGCTGGCCCGGGCACTCCCGGTGCGGTGCCGGCACGACCGGACACCGACCTGGCCGCTGGTGACGCCGACGAGGACGACGACGACGACCTCGACGACGAGGACGACGACGAAGACGACGACGACGAAGACGACGACGACGACGAAGACGAAGACGACGACGACGAAGACGACGACGAAGACGAAGACGACGACGACGACGAAGACGACGAAGACGACGACGACGACGAAGACGAAGACGACGACGACGAAGACGACGACGAAGACGAAGACGACGACGACGACGAAGACGACGACGACGACGACGACGAAGACGACCTCGACGACGACGAAGACGACGACGACGACGAAGACGACGAAGACGACGATCGCCAGCCGGGCGAGAGCGCCGAGGCGGACACCGCTGGCGACCGGGCAGTGGCGGCCGGCGACGGCGACGCGGTGAACACCGACGAGACTGCTCCGGCCCGGGGCGACGAGTCGGAGTCGACGCAGCGGTGAGCGCGGACGCCGGGGAGCGGCTGATCGACGGGTACACCCTGGTCGTCTTCGACCTGGACGGGGTGATCTACCTGATCGACCGGCCGATCCCCGGCGCCGTCGAGGCGGTGGCCCGGCTGCACGCCGAGGGACGGGCGGTGGCGTACGCCACCAACAACGCCTCGCGCCGGTCCAGCGACGTCGCCGACCTGCTGACCGGGATGGGTGTGCCGGCCCGGCCGGAGGAGGTTCTCACCTCCGCAGCGGCCTCGGCGGAGCTGCTGCGCGACCGGCTGCCGGCCGGCGCGCCGGTGCTGGTCGTCGGCGCTGAGGCGTTGCGCGCCGAGCTGCGCGCGGTCGGGCTGACCCCGGTCTCCCGGGCGGACGAGAAGCCGGCTGCGGTGGTTCAGGGCTACGGTCCGCAGGTCGGCTGGGCCGATCTGGCCGAGGCTTCGGTCGCCGTGCGGGCCGGCGCGATCTGGATCGCCACCAACACCGACCGGACCCTGCCCAGCGGCCGGGGACCGCTGCCGGGCAACGGCGCGCTGGTCGCCGCGCTGCGTACCGCGCTGGAGCGAGACCCGGACGTGGTGGTCGGCAAGCCGGAGTCGGCGCTGTTCGAGACCGCCGCCCGGCGCAGTGACGGCGGCCGGGCGCTGGTCGTCGGCGACCGGCTGGACACCGATATCGAGGGTGCCCGTCGTGCGGGGTTGGACAGCCTGCTCGTGCTCACCGGGGTCAGCGGCGTACCCGACCTGCTCGCCGCCGAGCCGAAGCGCCGTCCCACGTACGTGGCGCGGGACCTGGCGGGGCTCTTCGACCCGGCTGCGGCGGTGCGGGTCCCGGGTCCGGCGGACGCTGGTGGCTGGTCGGTGAGCGAGCACGACGGCACGCTGGAGTTGGGCGGCTCGGGTCGGGCACTGGATGCGCTGGCGGCGCTCTGCGCGGCGGCCTGGTCGGCCCCGACGCCTCCGCGGATCCGCCCGGCAGGTGACGACGCGGGCCGCGCGCTGGAGAGCTTCGGTCTGCCCACGGGCGGGTGACCCCGGCCCTGGTCGTCTGGGCGACCGGCGTCGGCCGTCGCCAGGTACCCGGCGGGGCCGGCGCTCGTCAGAGCAGCTTGCGCAGCTTCATCAGGTCGAAGGGGTTGGCCTTGATCGACACCCGGCGGGAGGCCACCGCGCCGGTGACGTCCAGGTCGCCGCGGACCAGGGCGAGCAGGTCGTCGCTGGACGTGCTCAGAGCGATCTTGGCTTTCGGGTCGTCGCCGTCGGTCAGCTCGATCAGCCGGCCGTCGCTGATCCGGCCGTGGAACGCGGTGTCCAGGTCGGTGATCCGGCAGGCGAGCGTCCGGTCCAGGTCGATCCGTTCGCGGACCGTATCGGCGTTGTGATCCAGCCGGGCGGCCAGCTCCTGCAATGCCTGTCGGCACTCGTCCACGCTGGCCACGTCTCCCCCTCGCTGATCGCCACGCCGTCCCCGGCACCGTACCGCACAGGACAGTCCGGGGTGCCCGGTAGCGTGACACCTGCACACCCCGCCCCGCGGAAGGACTCAGGCATGCAGGACGCGTGGCGCGCCTATCTCGAACTGGCCATGGGCCTGGCGGAGGCGCCCCGGAAGAAGGCCCAGGACGTGGCGCGTCGCCTCGTCGGCTCGGGCGGCGCGACCGCCGCCCAACTGCAGGCTCTTGGTGAGGAGCTGGTCACCACCGGCGCCGCCAACCGGGAGGCGCTGACCAAGCTTGTCCGCTTCGAGGTCGACCGGGCTCTCGGCGCGGTCGGCCTGGCCACCGCGGACGAGGTGGCCGAGCTGACCCGACGGGTGCGCGACCTGGAACGGCAGTTGCGCGAGGCGCGGGGCGCCGAGCCGGCCATCGCGCCGCCCGCCGCTCCCACCCCGCAGGCCGCGCCGCCGGACGCCGGTCTGGTGCCGTCGGACGGCCCAGCGGGCGCCCCGGTCTCCGCGCCGGTGGCCAAGAAGGCGGTCGCGAAGAAGGCCGTGGCGAAGAAGGCGGTGGCCAAGAAGGCCATCGCGAGAAAGCCACCGGCGACGATCAGCCGGACCACCGACGAGGCCCCGACGCCGTCGGACATGCCGGCCAAGAAGGCGGTCCGCAAGCGGCGGCCGGACGTCACCCCGTGAACGTCGCGCCGACCTGCCGGAGCCCCCGGTGACCGGCGACGGCCGCCCGGGCCCGCCGTCCGACGCCCGCCCGGGCCCGCCGCCGGGTATCCGGCCCGGTCCGCCGGCCAGCGGGGCGTTCGCCGCCCGGCCGAGCCCGCCGTACGGCGCCAGCCCGGGCCCGCAGCCGGACGTCGGGGACGACACGGCGCGGCACCCGGCCGTCGACGCCGCCGTGCAGGCGATGGCCAACGCGGCGACGCTCGCCCCGGCCGACCAGATCGCGCAGTACGAGGCGGCCTACGAGACGCTGCGGGAAACCCTCGCCACCATCGACCAGACCTGAGCGGGACCACCAGGCCTGAGCAGACCGGAGAAGCACCCATGGCACGTCGCAACCGGCTGGACGCCGAACTCGTCCGCCGCGGTCTGGCCCGTTCCCGCGAGCAGGCCGCCGCGCTGGTGGAGGCCGGCCGGGTCCAGCTGCGGGGGGTGCCCGCGCGGAAGGCCGCCGCGATGGTCGACCCCGCCGATCCGCTGCTGGTCACCGGCGCCAACCCGACCGAGGAGTACGTCTCCCGGGGCGGGCACAAGCTCGCCGGTGCGCTGGCCGTGTTCGCGCGCGGTGGGCTGAGCGTCGCCGGCAGGCGCTGCCTGGACGCCGGCGCGTCGACCGGTGGCTTCACCGACGTGCTGTTGCGCGCCGGGGCCGCGGAGGTGGTGGCCGTGGACGTCGGCTACGGGCAGCTCGCCTGGTCGCTGCGCACCGACGAGCGGGTCCGGGTCCTGGAACGCACCAATGTCCGTACGCTCGATCCTGACGCGATCGACGGGCCGGTCGACCTCACGGTGGCCGACCTGTCGTTCATCTCGCTGCGGCTGGTGCTGCCGGCGCTGGCCGCCTGCACCCGCGACGACGGCGACCTGGCGTTGATGGTGAAGCCCCAGTTCGAGGTGGGCAAGGAGCGGGTCGGCGCCGGTGGTGTGGTCCGCGATCCGGCGCTGCGCGCCGAGGCGGTGCTCGACGTGGCCACCGCGGCGGCGCAACTCGGCCTCGGCCTGGCCGACGTGGCGGCCAGCCCGCTGCCCGGGCCGAGCGGCAACGTGGAGTTCTTCGTATGGTTGCGCCGGGGCGCACCACCGGCCGACCCGGAGCGGGTGCGGACCGTGGTGGCAGCCGGGCCGGACGGCCCGACGACGGCCGGCGACGCGCCGGCCGCGGCGGCGGAGGAGGTCGCAGGGTGAACGCGTGCAGCAGCGAGGGCTCCGGCACGGCACGCGGGACACGCGGCCGCACCGGGGCAGTGGCAACGACGGCTGAGCGCCCGGACGCGGCCGAGCGGTCGGTCCGATGAACCGGACCGCGCTGCTGGTGACCCACACCGGCCGTCGGCGCAGCACCGAGCACGCCCGGGCGGTCGCCGCCGACCTGATCGCCGCGGGTTTCGAGGTCCGGGTGGTCGCCGAGGAGGCCGACGACCTCGACCTGCCCGGCGTGGTGCCGGTCGCCGGTCCGGAGGCCGCCGAGGGCGCCGAGATCGTCTTCGCGCTCGGTGGGGACGGCACCTTCCTGCGCGCGGCCGAGCTGGCCCGACCGGCGAAGGCGCCCCTGCTCGGCATCAACCTCGGCAAGGTGGGCTTCCTCGCCGAGGCCGAGATCGACGATCTGGACACGGCGGTCCGCGACGTCGTCGGGCGCAACTACACCGTTGACGAGCGGCTCACGCTCGACGTCACGGCCGAGTTCGACGGCGGCCCCACCATCGAGTCCTGGGCGCTCAACGAGATCAGCGTCGAGAAGGGCGAGCGGGCGCAGATGCTCGAGCTCCTCGTCGACGTGGACGGCCGGCCGCTGTCCCGCTACGGCTGCGACGGCGTGGTCTGTGCCACCCCCACCGGCTCCACCGCGTACGCGTTCTCCGGCGGCGGGCCGGTGGTCTGGCCGGAGGTGGAGGCGCTGCTGCTGGTGCCGATCAGCGCGCACGCGTTGTTCAGCCGTCCGCTGGTCACCGCCCCGACGTCCACCTTCGTGATCACCGTCGACCCGTTCACCACCCTCGCCGTGCTCTGCTGCGACGGCCGGCGGGTCTACGACCTGCCGCCCGGCGCCCGGGTCACGGTGCGTCGGGGCGCCCTGCCGGTACGCATCGTCCGGCTGCGGGCCCGCCCGTTCACCGACCGGCTGGTCGCCAAGTTCGGGCTGCCGGTGCACGGCTGGCGCGGCTCTCGTCGCTGACCCACCGCCGGCCGGCTCGGCACCGCCCTGGGCAGGGCCGACGGCACCCGGATGGTCGGCGGAAACCCGCCGGACACCCGATTGCCCCGCACCCGCCGCCCGATGTCCACCTGGCGACATGTCGCCGGTGCGGCGTGCCGCAGCTAGTGACCATTCGACGCGTTTCGTCGCAGACTCCGATCGGTTGATCTCCCTGAGATCGGCCCCCCCTGGAGTAGAGGAGCGCATCTCATGCACTGGCCCCCACGCTGGCTCAGCGCCGGCGCGGTCGGCGCGTTGGTGGTCGGACTCGCCGCACCGGCGTCCGCCGAACCGCCCGCCCGGCCCACCGGCCCGAGCCCGGGCACGTCCGCCCCGGGCACCGCGCCCGTCCGCATCACCCTCATCACCGGTGACCAGGTCGACCTGGTGCCGTCCGCGCCCGGCCGGGTCGCCGCCACCGTCCGCCCCGGCCCCGGCCGCGAGCGGATCACCTTCCACACCGTGGAGGCCGACGGCGGGCTGCGGGTGCTGCCCAGCGACGTCGTGCCGTACCTCTCCTCCGGGGTACTCGACCCCAACCTGTTCGACGTGCAGGAATTGGCCGCCGACGGGTACGGCGACGCCGCGCAGAGCGCGCTGCCGTTGATCGTGCGTTACCAGGAGCAGAGCGCCGGCCGGGTCCGGCCGCTCGCCGGTGCCACCGACGCCCGTGCGTTGGAGAGCATCAACGGCGCGGCGATGCGGGTCGGCAAGGGCGATCTTGGTGGCTTCTGGACGACGCTGCGTGGCGCGCCGCTGGCGCGTACCGCCGCGGGTTCGCCGGCCCGGCTGGGCGCCGGTGTCGCCCGGATCTGGCTGGACGGGAAGGTTCACCCGACGCTGGAGCACAGCGTGCCGCAGATCGGCGCCCCGACGGCCTGGGCGGCCGGCCGGGACGGCAGCGGCGTTCGGGTGGCGGTGCTCGACACCGGTGTCGACGCTACTCACCCCGACCTGGCTGGCCGGATCGCCGAGGAGCAGGACTTCTCCGGTAGCGGCAGCGCCCGGGACGGGCACGGCCACGGTACCCACGTGGCGGCCACGATCGCCGGCAGTGGAGCAGCCTCCGGCGGGCTGCGCAAGGGCGTCGCGCCCGGTGCGCGGCTGCTGATCGGCAAGGTGCTCGACGACGGCGGCTCCGGTTACGACTCGTCCATCATCGCCGGCATGGAGTGGGCTGCCCGCTCCGGCGCCAAGGTGGTCAGCATGAGCCTCGGCGGTTCCGCGACCGACGGCACCGACCCGATGAGCCAGGCGGTCAATGACCTGACCGCCGAGACCGGGGCGCTCTTCGTGATCGCCGCAGGCAACGAGGGCGCACCGCGTACCGTCGGCACGCCGGGAGCGGCCGCGGCGGCGCTCACCGTCGGCGCGGTGGACCGCGACGACAACCTCGCGGAGTTCTCCAGCCGCGGTCCGCGTCTCGGCGACAACGGACTGAAGCCGGAGATCACCGCGCCGGGCGTCGGCATCATCGCCGCCCGGGCCGCCGGCACCACCATGGGTACGCCGGTGGGCGACGCCTACACCCAGGCGTCGGGCACCTCGATGGCTACTCCGCACGTGGCCGGCGCGGCTGCGATCCTCGCCCAGGAACACCCCGACTGGGTCGCCGGGAAGCTCAAGGACGCGCTGGTCAGCACCACGAAGGCGAACCCGGAGCTGACGGTGTTCGAGCAGGGCGGCGGTCGGGTCGATGTGGCCCGGGCGCTCGGCCAGCGGGTGTACGGCACCGCCACCGCCGACTTCGGCCGGCTGAGCACCGGTGGCGTGGTGGCCGAGCGGTCCGTGACGTACACCAACAGCAGCGCGACCCCGCAGACCCTGCGGCTGGCCCTGGAGCTGCGCAACCTGGACAGCGGCACGGCCGAGCCCGACGGGGTCACCGGTGGTGGCGGTGAGGTGACCGTGCCGGCCGGCGGCAGCGTCGCCGTGCCGCTGCGCGCCGACCCGGCGAAGCTGGGCCGTGGCGTGCACAGCGGGTGGCTGGTGGCCATCGGCGCGGACGGCATCGTGGTGCGTACCGCCGTCGCGCTCACCCTCAGCGGCCCGGTGCACACCCTCACCATGAAGGTGCTGGACATGCAGGGTCAGCCGGGCGTGTCGCCGGTGTTGACCCTCTTCGGCGAGCAGCCCGAGTCCGACTACCTCGGCTGGAGCGGCGGCGAGACGCAGGTGCAGGTCGAGGAGGGCCCGTACCTGCTGGAGGCGCTGATCGAGCACGGCGCCCCGCTGGACGAGCAGATCACCCTGGTCACCGACCCGGAGCTGATGGTCGACCGGGACATGACGGTGATGCTCGACCCGCGGAAGGGCACTCCGGTGCGGATCGAGACGCCGAAGCCGGCCGAGCAGCGCGCGACGATCAGCTTCTACGAGCACCGGGTCTTCGGCAACGGCCGGCAGGTCGACCACGGTGTGATGACCTTCAGCACCATTCAGCAGGTCAACGTCACGCCGACCCGGCAGGTGCGCCAGGGCGAGTTTGAGTTCTCCTCGCGCTGGCAGCTGGTCGCACCGATGGTGGACGCCCGGATCAGCGGGGTGTCCGGTCCGCTGGACATCAACCTGATGGGCTACTCGCCGGCGCCCACCGACCGGCGGAAGCTGCCGCTGGTCTGGGCGGGCACCGGCACCGCGGCCGATCTGGCCCGGGTGCGCGGCGCTGCGGCGCTGCTCACCGAGAGCCCGGACGTCTCGGAGGAGGAGCAGATCGCGGCAGCTGCGGCGGCCGGTGCGAAGACGGTGCTCATCGTCCGGGCTGCGGACCGGAGCGCGTGGACGGTCTGGACCCCGCTGGGGGACCGGCTACCCGTACCCGCGCTGGCGGTGGCGTACGACGACGGGCAGCGGGTGATCGCGGCGGCGCGGAAGGGCCGGGCGACGCTGGACCTGACGTTGACCGTGGACAGCCCCTACCTGTACGACGTGTGGCAGGTCTCGAAGGGCCGGGTGCCGGAGCGGATCGTGCACACGGTCACCGCGAAGAACACCGCCGAGGTGACGGCCCGCTACGGCGACGTCGGTGGTTCGGAGTGGGCCACCGAGCAGCGGTTCAGCTGGCGTCCGTGGCAGGAGACCTCCTGGAACGACGACCAGCGGCTGGTGCGTACCGGCACCACCCGGCAGGAGTTCGTGAGCGCCGGGGACGCCTGGTGGCAGCACCGGGTCCTGCACAAGATGATGTTCTCGAACTGGGGGAAGCTCACCGGTGGTCTGACCCAGCAGCCCCGGCGGTACGCCGCCGACGACCGGGACACCGAGAGCTGGCACGCCCCGGTGATCCGGCCGGCCGTGCCGGCCAACGCCGGGCTGCCGGTGCCCAGCCGCACCGGTGACGTCCTGGACCTTCGGGTGCCCGAGTTCGTCGACGCCGACGGTCACTACAGCCCGGCCGGCGGCAGCGAGGAGTCGGACACCGTGCAGGCCCGGCTCAGCCGCGACGGGAAGCAGATCGCCGACCTCGCCGGTGGCTGGGCGCCGGTGCCCACCACCTCGGAGTCGGCCCGCTACCGGCTCGACCTGACCACGCAGCGGTCCTCGGACGAGTGGCGCTACGCCACCCGCACGGAGACGGCCTGGCAGTTCACCTCGGCCCGCCCGAGCGGGGACGCGGCTCGGCCGCTGTCGCTGCTGCAGGTGGACTACCGGGTCCCGGCCGACCTGCGCGGTGAGGTGGCCGGCCGTCGGCCGCACCAGCTCGGGTTGACGCTGCGCCAGCCGGCGGGTGTGTCGGCGCCGACCGGAACCAGCCTGAAGGTCGAGGTGTCGTTCGACGGCGGGCGCACCTGGCGGGCGGCGCCGGTGCGCGGATCGGGTACCCGGTTCACCGCCGAGGTGCCAACCGGGCAGGGCACGGTGTCGCTGCGGGTGCACGCCCGCGACCGGGCCGGTAACACCGTCGACCAGACCGTGGTCGACGCGTACGGGCTGCGCTGATCTGAGCGGGGTGGGGCGGCCGTGGGCCGTCCCACCCCGATCGGGTCCGACTCAGATCCAGCCCCGGCGGGCGACCTGGAAGGCCAGCCCGGGCCGGGTGTCCACGCCGGCGACGGCCATCAGGTCGGCGAGTCGCCGCTGCACGGTCCGCCGGCTCACCCCGAGCTGGGAGGCGATGGACTTGTCCGGTACGCCGGCCACGAACAGCGACAGCAGCCGCGCCTCGTCGGCGTCCGGCTGGTAGCCGTCGGCGTCGGCCCGCCGGCCGTCGGTCGGCGGTTCGGTGAGCGGGTCTTCCAGCCGTAGCCGGGTGGCCACCCGCCAGTGGCTCTCGAAGAGGGCGAGCAGCGCGTCGAGCAGTTGACTGCGGCCGATCACGGCGGCGCTCGGCTCGCCGCCGTCGCGGTCGGGTATCAGCGGGCAGATCGCGGTGCGAGCGTCCACGATGGCCAGTCGGACCGGCAGTCGGTCCAGGACCCGGGCCTGTTCGCCGGCGGCGACCCCCTTGGCCAGGTCGACCAGCGCGCCCGGTTCCAGCAGCATGTCCCGCTCGTAGATGGCCCGGTAGCTCACCCCGCGGGCCAGCGCGTCGAACTCCTCGACGTTCTCCGGCCCGGCCATGGCCAGGGGGTTCGCCCGGCAGAACCAGAGCACCTCGGTACGCGCCGAATTCTGCAGATCGCGCAGCCGATCCCGGAGCACCCGGGTGCCGGTGATCACCTCGACCAGGTGATCCACGTGGTGCCGACGCAGCCCGGACCGGTACTCCTCGGCCAGTTGGGTGACCCGCCGCCGGGCCGCCTCCAGGTCCTCCTGCCGGCGCAGCAACGCCGCGCCGAGGGCGACATCCGGGGCGGTCGGGCGCAGGGGAGCGTCCGGGTCGGTGTCGGTGGGCTGCACCAGGCCCTTGGTCCGCAGCGCCTCGACCTGGGCGACGACCTGCTCGCGCGGCCGGTGCAGCCGGTGTGCCAGCTCGTCGATTCGGGCCGTGGTGAGCTGGAGCAGGCAGCGGTAGAGCTCCTCCTCAGCCGGGGTCAGGCCGATCACGTCCAACACGGGGCAGAACTGTACGTCGGCCAGGTCGTGGCCGTACTGCGGCCCGTCTGCGGGCCGGTCGGCTGGTCAACTGTCGGGCCTCGCGTCTACTGTCGGGTGCTGTGCTGGAAGAGCTGCGCATCACCGGACTGGGCGTCATCGAGGACACCACGCTGCCGTTGACCGGCGGCATGAACGTCATCACCGGCGAGACCGGTGCGGGCAAGACGATGGTGGTTACTGGCCTCGGCCTGCTCTTCGGCGGCCGGGCCGACGCCGGGCGGGTTCGTGCCCAGCCTGGCCGGGCTGTGGTGGAGGGGCGGCTGCGTCTGGAGGGCCGCGTCGCGGACGCGGTGCACGCCCGGATCACCGATGCCGGCGGCGAGCCCGACGAGGACGGCTCGCTGCTGCTGAGCCGCACGGTGACGGTGGAGGGCCGGTCCCGCGCCCATCTCGGTGGCCGGAGCATGCCGGTGTCGATGCTCGGTGAGGTCGGCGAGCAGGCGGTGGCCGTGCACGGCCAGTCCGACCAGTTGCGGCTGCTGCGTCCGGCCGAGCAGCGGGCCGCGTTGGACCGCTTCGCCGGTCCGGCGCACGAGAAGCTGCTCGACGCGTTGCGTGAGGCGTACACCGGGTGGCGGCGGGTGGTCGACGACCTGGCCGACCGGCGGCGCAACGCCCGTGAGCGCAACCAGGAGGCTGACCTGCTGCGGCTCGGTCTCGACGAGATCACCCGGGTCGATCCGCAGCCCGGTGAGGATGACGAGCTGAAGACCGAGGCGCAGCGGCTGGAGCACGCCGAGGGGCTGCGCACGGCCGCGCAGGTGGCTCAGCAGTGCGTGGCGGGCGGCGCGGAGGCGGCCGACGAGACACCGGACGCGGCGGTGCTGCTCGGCACCGCCCGGCGCACCCTGGAGGCGCAGGCCGGCACCGATCCGGCGTTGGGTGAGCTGGCGGCCCGGCTGGAGGAGGCGGCCACCCTGGTCACCGACGTCTCCGCCGAGCTGTCGGCGTACCTGGCGACGCTCGACGCGGACCCGGCCAGGTTGCAGCACGTCTACGAGCGGCGTGCCGCGCTGCGCGCGCTGACCCGCAAGTACGCCGACGACGTCGACGGGGTGATCGCGTGGGCCGAGCGGGCCCGCACCCGACTGTCCGACCTGGACACCTCCGACGACCTGCTCGACGAGTTGGAGCGCGACGGTCAGCGGTTGGCCGGTGAGGTGGCCGACCTGGCCGGGCGGGTGTCGACCTCCCGACAGGAGGCGGCGGTCCGCTTCGCCGACCAGGTCACCGTCGAGCTGGCCGGGCTGGCCATGCCGCACGCCCGGATCGAGGTGGCGGTGCTGCCCCGCCCGGCGGGGCGGGCCGAGCCGGCCCTGTCGGTCAACGGCGTCGAGGTGGGTGTCGCCCCGGACGGCGGCGACGAGGTGGAGCTGCGGTTGCTGGCCCACCCGGGCGCGCCGTCGCTGCCGTTGCAGCGGGGTGCCTCCGGCGGTGAGCTGTCCCGGGTGATGCTCGCCATCGAGGTGGTCTTCGCTGGCTCGGGTGGCCCGCCCACGCTGGTGTTCGACGAGGTCGACGCGGGGGTCGGCGGTCAGGCGGCGGTGGAGATCGGCCGGCGGCTGGCCCGGTTGGCCCGCAGTCACCAGGTGCTGGTCGTCACCCACCTGCCGCAGGTTGCCGCGTTCGCCGACCGGCACCTGGTGGTGGCGAAGGACACCGGTGGCGCGGTGACCACCAGCGGGGTGCGGGTGGTGGAGGACACCGAACGGGCCCGGGAGCTGGCTCGGATGCTAGCTGGTTTACCCGATTCGGATCTGGGTATCGCCCACGCCGAGGAGCTTCTGGCCGTGGCGGCGAAGGAAAGGCGTCCGTGACGCCGCGTATTGTGATGGCAAGCACACCGGCGTGCGCCGACGTGTGCTTCCCTGGGTAGGCGGCCCTGCTCAGGCATGTCGCGACAGAAAAGCCTGCCCCACATGCCAGGATGGTCACGATGCGTCTACCCACGTTGCGCCGGCACCGGAACGCGGAGCCGGGCAGAGTCCTCGGCACCGCGCGCCTTGATCGCCGGACAAAACGCCTGGTCGGCCGGCTGCGCCCGGGTGACATCGCGGTCATCGACCACGTCGACCTGGATCGGGTGGCGGCCGATTCGTTGGTCGCCGTCGGGGTCGCGGCGGTGCTCAACGCCAAGCCGTCGGTCTCCGGCCGTTACCCCAACCTCGGCCCGGAGGTGCTGATCGCCGCCGGCATTCCGCTCCTGGACGACCTCGGGGAGGGCGTCTTCGAGCGGATCCGCGAGGGCGACCAGGTCCGGATCGAGGGCAACACGGTCTTCGCCGGGGACGAGCCGGTGGCGCACGGAAGCCTGCAGGACGCCGAGTCGGTCGCCAAGGCGATGGCCGACGCCCGGGAGGGGCTCTCGGTCCAGTTGGAGGCGTTCGCCGCCAACACCATGGACTACCTCCGCCAGGAGCGCGACCTGCTGCTCGACGGCGTGGGCGTGCCGGAGATCCAGACCCAGATGCAGGGCCGGCACTGCCTGATCGTGGTGCGCGGCTACGACTACAAGGCCGACCTGGACGTGCTGCGCCCGTACATCCGGGAGTTCAAGCCGGTGCTGATCGGCGTCGACGGCGGCGCGGACGCGCTGGTCGAGGCCGGCTACACCCCCGACATGATCATCGGGGACATGGATTCGGTCACCGACGACGTGCTGCGCTGCGGCGCCGAGGTGATCGTGCACGCCTACCCGGACGGGCGGGCGCCCGGCCTGCCCCGGGTCAACGGCCTCGGCGTCCCGGCTGTGACCTTCCCGGCCGCGGCGACCAGCGAGGACCTGGCCATGCTGCTGGCCGACGAGAAGGGCGCCTCGCTGCTGGTCGCGGTCGGCACCCACGCCACGCTGGTCGAATTCCTGGACAAGGGTCGCGGCGGAATGGCCTCGACGTTCCTGACCCGGCTGAAGGTCGGCGGCAAGCTGGTCGACGCCAAGGGCGTGAGCCGGCTCTACCGGCAGAGCATCTCCGGTTCGTCGCTGCTGCTGCTGGTGCTCTCGGCGATCGCGGCGATGGCTTCGGCGGTGGCCGTCTCCACCGTCGGAAAGGCGTACTTGGGCGTGGCCGCCGAGTGGTGGGACAATTTCGTGTTCCAGCTGTACCGGCTTTTCTAGTTCCCGACCGATCAAGAGGCTGCAAGCGTGATCAACTTCCGCTACCACGTGGTGTCCCTCACCGCGGTCTTCCTGGCTCTGGCGATCGGCCTGGTGGTCGGCACAGCCGCCCTCAACGGCCCGGTCGCCGACTCGCTCAAGCAGCAGGTCACCGGGCTGCGCAAGGACAACCAGCAGTGGCGCCAGACGGTCAACAACATGGAGAAGCAGCTCGGTCTGGAGGAGGAGTTCGCCGAGGAGATGTCCCAGGTCGTCCTGCCGGGCACCCTCGCCGGGCGCCGGGTCGTGGTGCTCAGCCTGCCCAACGGGCGTGACCACACCGAGGGTGTGCTCAAGAAGCTCCAGCTCGCCGGGGCCACCATCACCGGCCGGGTCGACGTGCAGGACAAGTTCATCAACCCGGACAACAACTCCAACCTCCTGGAGCTGGCCGTCACCGCCGCCCGGCCGACCGCGCAGACCACCGGCCTGCCGGGCAACGGGCACGGTGTGGAGACCTCCAGCGCGCTGCTGGCCAGTGTCCTGCTGGACCGGGCCCAGGGCGCCGCACCGGTCAGCGACGCCGACCGGCGGGCGGTGCTCGCCGCGTACAACAACGCCGGCTACCTGACCACCGACAACACCAAGGTCACCGGCTCGGCGGAGGCCGTCGTCGTGGTCAGCGGCCAGCCGTACGTCGACAAGGACTCCGAGAAGCGGGACGAGTCGGTCGTCAAGATCGCCGAACAGTTCGACCGCACCGGGTCGATCGTGGTGGGCGGCAACGGTTCCGTCGGCGGCAACCTGGTCGCCGTGGTCCGCGGTGACCCGGTGCTGGCCCAGACCATCTCCACCGTCGACAACGCCAACACCGTGCAGGGCCAACTGGTCACCAGCCTCGCCCTGGTGCAGCAACTCACCGAAAAGAAGGCCGGTCAGTACGGCGTCGGCGACAACGCCGCCTCGCTGCTGCCTAGACTGCCCCAGTGAGCGAACCACGTACCCCCGTGTCCGAAACCGACGAGGCGACGGCGTGAGTGGGCTGGGCCGGCTGCTGATCGCCGGCGCCGGTGCCGCCGCCGCCCGCTACGCGCTGCGCGAGGTCCGCACCGCCCCGGTCGCGTCCACGCTGGAGCGCACCAACTTCCGCGGCCGGACGGTGACCCTGGCCGCCGGGCCGGCGCTCGCCGCCGGTGCGGCCGCCGCCAGCGCGTTCGGCTCCACCAGCGCCGCCTCCGGTGGGGCCGCCCTGGTCGCCGGCCTCGGCGCCGGCGGCGTCGGGCTGTACGACGACGTGGTCGGCGCGCGCCCGGAGCAGAAGGCGTCCAAGGGCTTCGCCGGCCACCTCGCCGCGCTGCGCGAGGGGCGGGTCACCGCCGGGCTGATCAAGGTCGTCGGCGTCGGCGCCGCCGGGCTGGGAGCCGCCGCGCTGCTCGCCGCCGACCCCCGGGTCGCCGCGCACCCGCGCCGCCAGCGCCACGGCGCGTTCGGCCGCGGCGTGGACGTGCTGCTCGGCGCCGGGGTGATCGCCGGCACCGCCAACCTGCTCAACCTGCTCGACCTGCGGCCCGGCCGGGCCCTCAAGTCCGGGCTCCTGCTCGGCGCGCCACTGACCACAGGCCCGCACGGCGGGATCGCCGCGGGCGCGGTCGGCGCCGCCGCCGGCCTGCTCCGCGATGACCTGAGCGAGGAGGTGATGGTCGGCGACAGCGGCGCGAACGCGCTCGGTGCGCTGCTCGGCGTCGCGCTCGCCGCCCGGACCGGCCCGCTCGGCCGGGCGGGGCTGCTCGCCGTGCTCGCCGGTCTCACCGCCGCCAGTGAGAAGGTCAGCTTCACGTCGGTGATCCAGCGGACCCCGGGGCTGCGGGAGCTTGACGCACTGGGCCGGCGCGCCGACTGACGTGACCAGACCGGCACCCCTCGCCGGCGCCGGCCGGCTGGCCGGGGCAGCCGCGCTCATCGCCGTCCTCACCGTGTTCAGCCGGCTCGCCGGCTTCGGCCGTACCGCCGTGTTCACCTGGAGCCTGGCGCCCACCGACCTCGGCGGCGCCTACGTGGTGGCCAACGCGGTGCCGAACTTCATCTTCGAGATCGTCGCCGGGGGAGCGCTGGCCAGCCTCGTCGTACCGCTGCTGGCCGGCGCGGTCGCCGTCGGCGACCGGACGGCGGTGGCCCGGACCACCGGGGCGTTGCTGACCTGGACGCTGGCCCTGCTGGTGCCGCTCGCCGTGCTCGTCGTGCTGTTCGCCGGGCCACTGATCGGGTCGCTGGGCGACGGCCTGACCGCCGCCCAGCAGCAGAGCGGCGCCCGGATGCTGCGGGTCTTCGCCCCGCAGTTGCCGCTGTACGGCGTCGGCATCGTGCTCACCGGGGTGCTCCAGGCGCACCGCCGCTTCGCCTGGCCGGTGCTCGCCCCGCTGCTGTCCAGCCTCACCGTGATCGTCGTCTACCTGGGGTTCACCGCGACCCAGGGCCGACTGGCCACCGTCGGCGGGGTGACCCCCAGCGGCGAGTTGCTGCTCTCGGCCGGCACCACCCTCGGCGTGGTGGTGCTGTCGCTGTCGCTGCTGATTCCGGTCCGGCGGCTGCGCCTGCGCCTGCGGCCCGGGTTCGGGTTCCCCGCCGA
The DNA here is from genome assembly GCF_040608515.1 of Micromonospora sp. NPDC005173. Classification (NCBI taxonomy): domain Bacteria; kingdom Bacillati; phylum Actinomycetota; class Actinomycetes; order Micromonosporales; family Micromonosporaceae; genus Micromonospora; species Micromonospora sp. NPDC005173. The sequence continues at coordinate 27,096 of NZ_JBEXIK010000053.1, read as the reverse complement.
CGCGCGGGCCCGGGTCGGCGGCCTGGCGGTGGCCGGCGCGGTCACCGTCAGCGCGCAGCAGATCGCGCTGATCGTCAGCCTCCACCAGGTCACCTACGGCGCGCAGACCAACCCCGGGGTGTACAACCTGGCGCAGACCGTCTATCTGCTGCCCTGGGCGGTGCTGGCGGTGCCGCTGGCCATCGCCGCGTACCCGACCCTGGTCGCCGCCCAGGCCGCCGGGGACGAGGACACCTACCGGGCGACCCTCGCGCCGGCCGTGCGCGGGGTGCTCCTGTTCAGCTGCCTCGGCGCGGCCGCGCTGATCGGCACCGCCGGGCCGATCGGGCAGTTCTTCTTCAACAACGCGTCGACCGCGTCGACCGCGTCGACCGCGTCGACCGCCGCCGCCGCGATCATCGGGTTCGCCCCGGGTCTGCTCGGCTACGGCCTGTTCGCGGTGCTCACCCGGGCGCTCTACGCCCGGGGGGAGACCCGGGCGGCGACCGTGGCCACGGCGGTCGGCTGGCTGGTGGTTCCCGCCGCCGTCCTGCTGCTCGGCGTGCTGCTGCCGCTGCGGGAGCGGGTGCTCGCGGTGACGGCCGCCAACTCGGTGGGCATGCTGGTGCTCGGGGCGCTGCTGGTCGTGGCGGTGTGGCGCAGCGCCGGCCGTCCGGCGTTGGCCGGCGCGGCTCGGGCCGGGGCGGCCGGCGGCCTCGGTGGGGTGCTCGCCGCGCTCGCCGGGCTCGGCCTCACCCGCTGGCTCGACACGCCGGGCGGCGGCACCCCGACGATGGCGGCGGCACTCGGTCAGGGCATGCTGTCCGGGGTTCTGGTCGGGGCCGTGTTCCTCGCCGTGGTCTGGTTCGTCGACCGGCGGGACGTACGGCCACTGCTCGCCGGGGTGCTGCGGCGCCTGGGCCGGGCGGGCCGGCGGGGGTCGCGGGACCGGGCCGGCACGCCGCCGCCGGGCACGGTCCCCCCGGAGCGGGGCGACGGGAAGGAGACGGTGTCTCGGTGAGCGCGAGGAGTGAGCCGGGCCTGCGAGCCCCGCAGTCGCGAACGGCGGCGGCGCGGTGAGCGCGAGGAGTGAGCCGGGCCTGCCCATTCTGCCCACCGGATGGTCGGGCACCATTGCGCTGCTGCTCGCCTCCAGCACCGGCGGAGTGGGCCAGCACGTCCGTTCGGTGGCGCGTGGTCTCGTGGCGGCCGGCGCCAGCGTGCTGGTCTGCGGACCGGCGGCGACGCAGGAGCAGTTCGACTTCACCGGTGTCGGCGCGCGTTTCCAGCCGGTGGAGATCCCGGCCAGCCCGACCCCGGCCGACGCGCGTGCGGTGCTCGCCCTGCGCCGGACGCTCGCCGTCGAGCAGGTCGATGTGGTGCACGCGCACGGGCTGCGTGCCGGGTTGGTGGCCGTGCTGGCCCGCCCGTCCGCCCCGCTGATCGTCACCTGGCACAACGCGGTGCTCGCGGGCGGGCTGCGGGGCGGTGTGTCCCGGCTCGCCGAGCGGGTGGTGGCCCGGGGTGCCCGGGTGGCCCTGGGCGCCTCCGCGGACCTGGTGCAACGGGCTGCCGCGCTGGGCGCCGCCGATGCCCGGCTCGCCCCGGTCGCCGCGCCGACGCTGCCCGCGCCGCGCCGACGTCCGGCCGCCGTCCGGGCCGAGTTCGGTGTCCGCCCGGATCAGCCGCTGATCGTCTCGGTCGGTCGGCTGCACCCGCAGAAGCGCTACGACGTGCTGATCGACGCGGCGGCCCGCTGGCGTACCCGCACACCGCCGCCGGTCGTGGTGATCGCCGGGAGTGGCCCGGCCTACCTGCCGTTGGCCGCCCGGACGTCCGCGGCCCGCGCCCCGGTGACCCTGCTGGGGCACCGCACCGATGTGGCCGACCTGCTCGCCGGCGCGGACCTCGCGGTGGTGACCAGCGACTGGGAGGCCCGGCAGCTCTTCGCGCAGGAGGCGCTGCGGGCCGGCGTACCGCTGGTGGCCACCGCGGTCGGCGGGCTGCCGGAGCTGGTCGGCGACGCCGCCACGCTGGTCCCCGCCGGCGACGTGGACGCGGTCGACGCGGCGGTGCGCGCGTTGCTGGACGACCCGGCGGCCCGCGCCGAGTTGGGCCGGCGCGGCGCCGAGCGGGCGGCGACGTGGCCCACCGAGGCGGACACCGTCGCGGCGCTGGCCGCCCTGTACAGCGAGTTGGCCGCGGACCCTGCCGGTCCGGCGGCCCCGGACTCCGACGCCCCGATGACGGGACACCGGTGATGCTGCGCCGACTCGCCCCCGCCCTGTTGACCGTGCTCGTGGTGGCGCTGGGCATCACCGCGCTGGCGGCCCGCCCACCCCAGGGCACCCCGCAGCGCACCGCCGACTTCGTGGTGCTCGCCGGGATCGCGGGCCTGCGCTGGGAGGACGTGGATCCGCAGAGCACCCCGACGCTGTGGCGGATGGCCCAGGACGGGTCGATCGGTTCCCTGTCGGTGCGCTCCGCGCACCGGCCCACCTGCCCCGTGGACGGGTGGTTGACCCTGGGCGCGGGCAGCTTCGCGGCCTGGAACGGCAGCCGGACGGCCGGCGGCTGCCCGGCGACTGGGGTGGCCGTCGAGCAACCGGACGGCATCGGCGCGAACCTGCCCGACCAGGAGAGCGTGGTCCACTACAACCAGCAGGTGCTGCCCTGGGGCACAGTGCCGGGGTCGCTGGCGGAGTCGGTGCGCTGCTCGGTCGCGGTCGGCCCGGGCGCGGCCGTGGCCGCCGCCCGCCCGTTCGGCCGGGTCGACCGGTACGCCTCCGCGCTGCCGGAGGATCCGCGCGGGCTGCTCGGCTCGTGTGTGCTGAGCATCGTCGAGCTGGGCACGGTCGACGGGTCCGACCCTGCGGTGCGCGCCGAGGAGGCCCGCGCGGCGGACGCTCAGCTGGCTCGGGTGCTGGCCGCCCGGCCGCCGCGGTCGCTGGTGCTGGTCGCCGGGATCTCCGACACCGCCCAGCCGTCCCGGTTGCACGTGGCGGTCGCCGACGGGCCGGGCTGGGAGCGGGGCTGGCTCACCTCGGCCAGCACGGGGCGGGACGGGTATCTGCAACTTGTCGACCTCGCACCGACCGCCCTGGCCGCGCTGGGTCGGCCGATGCCGGAGCGGCTCTTCCTCGGCCGGCCGGCGGTGAGTACGGACGGCCGTCCGGCCGACCTGGCGGAGGCGATCAACGCTCCGGCGGACGCCGACCGGGAGGCGGCCGCCCAGCGGACGGTCTCCGGTGGGTTCTTCACCCTGCTCGCCGGGGTGCAGGTGCTGCTGGCCCTCGCGGTGCTGCCGCTGCTGCGCAGGGCACGCCCGCACGCGGGCCCGAGTGGGCCGACGCCGGTGTCCGGGCGGGTCATGTCGGTGGCGGAGCTGGTGCTGGTGGCGGCGGCGTTGACCGTGCCGGCCGCGCTGCTCGCCGACGCGGTGCCCTGGTGGCGGGGCGAGCACCCCGGCTGGATCTTCGCCGGTGTCACCGCGCTGCTGGTGGCGGCCGGCACCGCGGCGGTCCGGTTCACCCCCGGGTACGCCGGCACCCTCGGCCCGTTCGGCGCGGTGGCCGGCCTCACCACCCTCGTCGTCGGGCTGGACGTGCTCACCGGCGCCCGCCTGCAGCTCAACGGGGTGGTCGGCTACTCGGCGTTGCAGGGTGGCCGGTACGCCGGCCTGAGCACGGTCGGGCTGGGGGTGTTCCTGGCCGGCGCGCTGTTGAGTGGCGGCTGGCTCGCCCAGCGGGTGCACCGCGGTTGGCGGCCGGCGGTGATGGTGGCCGTGGGTGGGCTCGCCGTGGTGGTGGTCGGGAGCCCGTATCTGGGTGCCGACCCGATCGGAGCGATCGCGCTCACCGCCGGGCTGAGCGTGGCCGCGGTGATCAGCGCTGGCGGCTGGTTGACGATCAGCCGGCTGGCCTGGGCCACCATGGCCGCCCTGGCGGTCGGCATCGGCTTCGCCGTGGTGGACCTGCGCCGTCCGGCGGCGGAGCGGGGCAGCCTGGGCCGGTTCCTGTCCGCCGTCGGCGACGGCACCGGCGGGTTCGCCATGCACCGGTCCAGCACGGAAAACTTCGAGACGTTGGTCAACAGCCCGCTGACCGTGCTGGCTCTGGCCGGGGCGCTGTTGGTGTGGTTCGCCCTGTTGCAGCCGTGGGGCGGGCTGATGCGGCTGTTCGGCATCTACCCGGCCGTCCGGGCCGCACTGGCCGGCACCGCGGTCGCCGCGGTGCTCGGTGGTGTGCTCGACGGCGCGGCGCTGGACGTCGCGGGCGCCGCCGCCGCGTTGGTGGTGCCGATGGCCGCGCTGGCCTCGCTGCGGGTGCTCGGGCACGCCGCCGACCGGACCCGTCCGGGCGGGAGCCGCGCTCGTGACGACGGTGCCGACGACGATTCCGGCTCCGGCTCCGGCGGCGCTGGTCCGGCCGGTGGTGGTGACGGCCCGACCGGCGGTGGTGGGCCGCTGGGCGCGGTGCACCCCCGTCCGATCAGCGGCGCACCCGCCGGTCCACCACGGCCGGTCGCGTCACCCGCGGTTCCCGACGTGCCGGCTGACCGGGTCAGCGACGGCTCCAGCGCTGACGAACCGGTTGAGCCGCCCTCGGGCGGGCCGAAGCCGAACGCCCCGGCGGGGTCGCCCGTGGCGCCGGCGCAGCGACCGGCCGATCCGTCGGAGGAGGTCACCCCGACGGTGGCGGGGCCGCCCCGGGAGGGCACCCGGTCGTCGAGCGAGGTGGCCGCTCCCTGAGCGTCGGGCGTCGTCGTGATGGCCCGTTGGTGTCCCAGCCGGGTGCGGCCTGCGAGTACCCGCTCGGGAGGTGTTACCGTGGAATCCCGTGGATCGCGTGATCAATTTTGCTGATCAAGCACGGCGGTCTGCATGACCGCGACAGACGACACGGGAGCAGGCCTTGGCCCCATCAGCACGGACGACCAGGCACATTTTCGTCACCGGGGGCGTCGCCTCCTCGCTGGGTAAGGGCCTCACCGCCTCCAGCCTCGGCAACCTGTTGACCGCGCGCGGGCTGCGCGTGGTGATGCAGAAACTCGACCCCTACCTCAACGTCGACCCCGGAACGATGAACCCGTTCCAGCACGGCGAGGTCTTCGTCACCGAGGACGGCGCCGAGACCGACCTCGACGTCGGGCACTACGAGCGGTTCCTGGACCGGGCGTTGTCCGGTAAGGCGAACGTCACCACCGGCCAGATCTACTCCGACGTGATCGCCAAGGAGCGGCGCGGCGAGTACCTGGGTGACACCGTCCAGGTCATCCCGCACATCACCAACGAGATCAAGTCGCGGATCGTGGCGATGGCCGACCCGGACGACGACGGTCACCTGCCCGACGTGGTGATCACCGAGGTCGGCGGCACGGTCGGCGACATCGAGTCGCTGCCGTTTCTGGAGGCGATCCGCCAGGTCCGCCACGACCTGGGCCGGGACAACTGCTTCTACCTGCACGTTTCGCTGGTGCCGTACCTGGCGCCGTCGGGTGAGCTGAAGACCAAGCCGACCCAGCACTCGGTGGCGCAGTTGCGCAACATCGGTATCCAGCCGGACGCCATCGTGCTGCGCTGCGACCGGGAGATCCCGCAGAAGCTCAAGGAGAAGCTGTCGCTCTACTGCGACGTCGACGCCGAGGCGGTCGTCGCGGCGCCGGACGCGCCGAGCATCTACGACATCCCGAAGGTGCTGCACCGTGAAGGGCTGGACGCGTACGTGGTGCGCCGGCTCGGGCTCTCCTTCCGGGACGTGGACTGGGCCAGCTGGGACGACCTGCTGGAGCGGGTGCACCGGCCCCGGCACACGGTCACGGTCGCGGTGGTCGGCAAGTACGTCGACCTGCCCGACGCGTACCTGTCGGTGAGTGAGGCGATCCGGGCGGCCGGCTTCGGCCACCGGGCCCGGGTGCAGCTGCGCTGGGTGCCCAGCGACGAGTGCGTCACCCCGGCCGGCGCCGCGGCGGCCCTGGCCGGCGTGGACGGCATCCTCATCCCCGGCGGCTTCGGGGTACGCGGCATCGAGGGCAAGATCGGCACCGCCCGGTACGCCCGGGAGAACGGCATCCCGCTGCTCGGCCTCTGTCTCGGCCTGCAATGCATGACGATCGACGTGGCCCGCCACCTGGCCGGCCTGGACGGCGCCAACTCCCTGGAGTTCGACGAGCAGGCCAAGCATCCGGTCATCGCCACGATGGCCGACCAGGAGGACATCGTCGCCGGCAAGGGCGACCTGGGCGGCACCATGCGGCTCGGGGCGTACCCGGCGACGCTGACCGAGGGCTCGATGGTCGCCGAGGCGTACGGCAGCACTGACATCAGCGAGCGGCACCGGCACCGCTACGAGGTGAACAACGCCTACCGGGACGCGCTGACCAAGGCCGGCCTGCACATCTCCGGCACCTCGCCGGACGGTCGGCTGGTCGAGTTCATCGAACTGGACCGGGGTCTGCACCCGTTCTTCGTGGCCACCCAGGCGCACCCGGAGCTGAAGAGCCGCCCCACCCGCCCGCACCCGCTGTTCGCCTCGTTCGTCAAGGCCGCCGTGGCGTACTCGCAGGCCGACCAGTTGCCGGTCGACCTGGACGCTGCCACGGAGGCCCCGACGGCGCGTAAGGCCGCCCGCAACGGCGCCGCGACGAAGGCGACGTCCGCGTCGTGAGCGCTGTCGAGCACCGCTACGAGGTGCGCTCCAGCGAGGAGCGTTACCGGGGCCGGATCTTCACCGTGGTCAGCGAGGAGGTGACCATGCCGGGCGGCGGGACCGCGCGGCGGGACCTCGTCCGGCACGTCGGGGCGGTGGCCGTGGTGGCGCTCGACGACGCCGGCCAGGTGGTGCTGATCCGGCAGTACCGGCACCCGGTCGGGCGGCACCTGTGGGAGCTGCCGGCCGGGCTGATGGACGTCTCCGGCGAGGAGTTGCCGGCCGCCGCGTTGCGGGAGTTGGCCGAGGAGGCCGACCTCACCGCCGGCCGCATCGACGCGCTGGTCGACCTGCACAGCTCGCCCGGGTTCACCAACGAGCTGGTCCGGGTCTACCTGGCCCGGGAGTTGGCCGACGTGCCGGCCGATGAGCGCCATGAGCGCAGCGACGAGGAGGCCGACCTCCAGATCGTCCGGATCGACCTGGACGAGGCGGTCGGCATGGTCCTGGCCGGCGAGATCACCAATGCCTCCGCGGTGGCCGGGCTGTTGGCCGCGGCCCGGGCCCGGGACACCGGCTGGTCGGCGCTGCGCCGCGCGGACACGCCGTTGCCGCGCTGAGAGTCGTCGCCGGGGCCGCACACATGGCACCGGCGAGGAGTACACGCAGAGGGGCCCCGCGGCACGCCGCGGGGCCCCTCTGCGTTGGTCCGACGGTCAGTCGCGCAGCGGCCGGCCCTGCGCGTCCGTGCCGCCGTTCACCAGGATGAGGATGCCGTCGATGACGCCCCAGAGCGCCCCGACGCCACAGGTCACGATGCTCACCACGAGCTGCAGCACAGCGATCTTGGTGTGTCCGGTGTAGAACCGACCGGCGCCGAAGGTGCCGAGCAGGATGCCGAGGATGCCCGCGACGACCTTGCTCTTGTCGGAGTAACCGGGGGCGTACCCCGGCTGGTATTGAGGAGTGGTCATGGGCCGACACACTAGTGATCCACTCGCTCCTTGTCCGCACCGGTATCCGCCAGATGGGACGATAATGGGCGAACATTGTCCTGTCGGCTGAGGTGGCCTCCCACCGCCGGCCCGGTCGGTCGCCCTGACACTCCGTCAGGACACCCGGGCACCGATTGCCACTGTGCTGGCTCGCGGCGGCGCCGGGCGCGCCTAGACTGCCGCCGGCGGGACCGGTGGACCGTGGTGGCAATGGGGCCATCGCGGCACCGAGCAGTCGGGGGAGAGCAGCCCCGAAGAGAGGTGTCTGCATCGTGAAGGTCGGAATCCCTCGCGAGGTCAAGAACCACGAGTACCGCGTGGCGATCACGCCGGCGGGCGTCAACGAGTTCACCCGCAGCGGTCACCAGGTCTTCGTCGAGTCCGGCGCCGGGGTCGGCTCCAGCATCACCGATGAGGAGTTCGCCGCGGCGGGCGCCAAGATCCTGGCCACCGCCGACGAGGTGTGGGAGACCGCCGAGCTGGTGCTCAAGGTCAAGGAGCCGATCGCCGAGGAGTACCACCGGATGCGCGAGGGGCAGGTGCTCTTCACCTACCTGCATCTGGCCGCCTCCAAGGTCTGCACCGACGCGCTGGTCGACCGGAAGGTCACCGCCATCGCGTACGAGACCGTCGAGCTGCCCGACCGGTCGCTGCCGCTGCTCGCCCCGATGTCCGAGGTGGCCGGCCGGCTCGCCCCGCAGGTGGGCGCCTTCTACATGATGCGTACCGGCGGTGGGCGCGGCGTGCTGCCCGGCGGCGTCTCCGGCGTGTACGCGGCCAAGACCGTGGTCATCGGCGCCGGCGTCTCCGGCATGAACGCCGCCGCCATCGCGCTGGGCCTCCAGTCCGAGGTGCTGCTGCTGGACAAGAACGTCGCCCGGCTGCGCCAGGCCGACGCCATCTACCGCGGCCACCTGCAGACCGTCGCGTCCAACGCGTACGAGATCGAGCGGGCCGTGCTCGACGCCGACCTGGTCATCGGCGCCGTGCTGGTGCCCGGTGCCAAGGCGCCGACCCTGATCTCCAACGAGTTGGTCTCCCGGATGAAGCAGGGCAGCGTTCTCGTCGACATCGCCATCGACCAGGGCGGCTGCTTCGAGGACTCGCGCCCGACCACGCACGCCGACCCGGTCTACAAGGTCCACGAGTCGATCTTCTACTGCGTGGCGAACATGCCCGGCGCGGTGCCGAACACCAGCACCTACGCGCTGACCAACGTCACCCTGCCGTACGCCTTGGAGCTGGCCAACCAGGGCTGGCGCGAGGCGCTGCGCCGCGACCCGGCGCTGGCGCTGGGCCTGAACACCCACGACGGCCAGGTCACCTACGGCCCGGTCGCCGAGGCGCACGGCATGAGCGTGCTCCCGCTGGCCGACGCGCTGGCCTGAGCGGTGGCGGGCTGACCGGCATTGCGGCCCCGGTCGGCGCGGGCGAGCAGCCCGCGCCGGCCCTGCGCCGTGCCGTGCGCGGCTACCTCGACCACCTCACCGTCGAGCGTGGCCTGTCCGCGAACACCCTGGCCTCGTACCGCCGGGATCTGGACCGTTACCTCGCGACCCTGGTCGATGCCGGCGTCGCCGACCTCGCGTCGGTCGGCGCCGGCGTCGTCGAATCGCACCTGGCCCGGCTGCGCGCCGGCGACGACGCGCACCCCCCGCTGGCGGTCTCCTCAGCCGCCCGCGCGGCCAGCGCGGTGCGCGGCCTGCACCGCTTCGCCCTGCGGGAGGGCCTGGCCGGCGCCGACCCCAGCCGCGACGTCCGCCCGCCCACCCCGCCGCGCCGGCTGCCCCGCGCGTTGCCGGTCGACGACGTGGTCCGGCTGCTGGAGACCGCAGGCCCGGTCACCGCGACCGGCGACGGCGCGCCGCTCGCGCTCCGCGACCGGGCGCTGCTGGAATTCCTGTACGGCACCGGCGCGCGGATCTCCGAGGCGGTCGGCGCCGCCGTGGACGACCTCGACACCGACGAGGGCACCGCGCTGCTGCGCGGCAAGGGCGGCCGGATGCGGCTGGTGCCGATCGGCGGGTACGCCGTCGAGGCGGTGCGCGCCTACCTGGTCCGGGCCCGGCCCGGGCTGGCCGCCGCCGGCCGGGGCACCCCGGCGGTCTTCCTCAACGCGCGCGGCGGAGCGCTGACCCGGCAGGGCGCCTGGGCCATCCTGCGCCGCGCCGCCGGCAGGGCCGGGCTACCGGTCGACGGGCCCGCCGCGGTCTCCCCGCACACCCTGCGCCACTCCTACGCCACCCACCTGCTCGACGGCGGCGCCGACGTACGGGTGGTTCAGGAGTTGCTCGGTCACGCGTCGGTGACCACCACCCAGGTCTACACCCTGGTCACTGTCGAGCGGCTGCGCGAGGTGTACGCCACCGCCCACCCGCGCGCCCTCGGCTGAGCCCGGTCGGGGTCGGTCCCGACACGCCGGGCCGGTGCCGAACCCCCTGCTGGTCGGTGGCGTACAGTCGGCATCGGCGCGGACCTCCTGGGGCGACACGACCGGGGTGCGCAGCGGCGCCGCGAAGGACGTCGGACGGCTCCGACGCCGGGTGGGTCGTCGGGAGGGGGCAACGAGGACATGGCTGGCAACGGTGACCGTGCCGAGACCTGGACGTCGGAGCTCCGCGAGCAGCAGGCCACGCTCGGTGCGGACCTGGGTCCGGCGGATCCGGCGGCCTACACGATGCGCAAGCCCATCCCCGAGCCGATGCCCACCGATCGGCACGGTCCGGCGCGCATCATCGCGATGGCCAACCAGAAGGGCGGCGTCGGAAAGACCACCACCACCATCAACCTGGGCGCGGCGCTGGCCGAGTACGGCCGCAAGGTGCTGCTGGTCGACTTCGACCCGCAGGGCGCGCTCTCGGTGGGGCTGGGGGTCAACCCGCACAACCTCGACCTGTCCATCTACAACCTGCTCATGCAGGACGACATCCTCGCCGAGGACGTCGTCATCAAGACGGACGTGGCGGGGCTGCACCTGCTGCCGGCCAACATCGACCTCTCCGCCGCCGAGATCCAGCTCGTCAACGAGGTGGCCCGGGAGATGGCCCTGGCCCGGGTGCTGCGCACGGTCCGCAAGGAGTACGACTACATCCTGATCGACTGCCAGCCCTCGCTCGGCCTGCTGGCGATCAACGCGCTGACCGTCGCGCACGGGGTGCTCATCCCACTCGAATGCGAGTTCTTCAGCCTGCGCGGTGTGGCGCTGCTGCTGGACACCATCGACAAGGTGCGCGAGCGGCTCAACTTCGACCTGGAGCTCGAGGGCATCCTCGCCACCATGTACGACAGCCGCACCACGCACTGCCGGCAGGTGCTCCAGCGGGTGGTGGAGGCGTTCGGCGACAAGGTCTACCAGACGGTCATCACCAAGACGGTGAAGTTCCCCGAGTCCACCGTGGCCGGTGCGCCGATCACCACACTGGACCCGGCGTCCTCCGGGGCGCGCAACTACCGTCAGCTGGCCCGTGAGGTGATCGCCGCCCAGTCGGAGCGGTAGCCGGAACGCCCGGTGTCCGTCTCGTGCACTACGGTCGTCCGGTGACCGCGCCACCCCTCGACCCGCCGGCCGGGCCGCCCGAGGCCACCGCCCCGACGGTCGCCGCCGAGCTGGCCGCCGAGGTCGACGGTGTGCTGCCCGCCGGGGACGCTCCCGAGGTCAGCGGCTTCACCGTCCGGCTGGCCAACTTCACCGGCCCGTTCGACCTGCTGCTGCAACTGATCGGCAAGCACAAACTCGACGTCACCGAGGTGGCCCTGCACAAGGTCACCGACGAGTTCATCGCCTACATCCGGGCCATGGGCGACAAATGGGACCTGGACGAGGCCAGCGAGTTCCTGCTGATCGCCGCCACCCTGCTCGACCTGAAGGCCGCGCGGCTGCTGCCCGCCGCCGAGGTGGAGGACGAGGCCGACCTCGCCCTGCTGGAGGCACGGGACCTGCTCTTCGCCCGGCTGTTGCAGTACAAGGCGTACAAGGAGGCGGCGGCGCACATCGCCGAGCTGGAGGCGGTCGGCGGTCGGCGGTACCCACGGGCGGTCAGCCTGGAACCCCGGTACGCCGAGGCGCTGCCCGACCTGGTGCTCGGCATCGGCCCACAGCGACTGCTGAAGCTGGCCGTGAAGGCGATGACCCCGAAACCGGTGCCGGAGGTCTCCATCGCCCACGTGCATATGGTCCGGGTCAGCGTCCGGGAGCATGCGGCGATCCTCGCCGGCCGGCTGCGCCGGGCCGGCACGGCAACCTTCTCGCTGCTCTGCGCCGACTGCGAGGCCACGCTGGAGGTGGTGGCCCGGTTCCTCGGGCTGCTGGAGCTCTACCGGGAGGGCCTGGTGGAGTTCGTGCAGGAGCAGGCCCTGGAGGAGCTGACCGTACGCTGGACCGGCCCGGCCGACGGCGACACGGAACTGCACGTCGACGAGTACGCCGGCACCCCAGCCGACCCGGAGTCAGCCGCCGCGCAGGCGGGGCCGACCGACGCGGAGCCGACCATCGCGCTGGCGGGAGAGGTCGGGGGACCGGACGGGACGGAAACGACGGAGGGTGAGCGGGATGAGTGACGAGGAACGCCAGGACTCCCTGGCCGACCAGGCCGCCGCGTGGGTCCCCCCGTGGGAGCGCCCCCGCCTGCCCGCTCCCACCTCCTCCGAAACCGACGAAGACGCCGTCGGTGAACTGCCCCTCGACACGCCCGTCCCGCCAGAGAGCAACCTCGCTGAGCCCAGTGAGGTTGCTGAGGCCGATGAGCCCGGCGAGTCAACTGAGGTGCCTGAGTCCAGCCACTCCGACGAGTTCGGTGAGGTGGGTGGGCCGGGCCAGTCGGATGAGGCCAGCCGGCCCGACGAGGCGGGCGGGGGCGAAGCGGGCGCGGCCGTGGGGGAGAGCGGCGCTGGGGACGTACCCCATCGGTTGGCGGCGGGGCGGCGGCGGGCGCCGGTCGTGCCGGAGCCCGCGCCGGAGCTGTCCGACGCCGAGCTGCGCGGCGCGCTGGAGGCGATCCTGCTGGTGGTCGACGAGCCGGTCAGCGAGTTGATCCTGGCCCAGGTGCTGGAGCAGCCGGCCGAGCGGGTCGGGCCGATGCTCGACGAGATCGCCGCCGGCTACACCGCCGCCGGGCACGGGTTCGAGCTGCGCAGGGCGGCCGGCGGATGGCGGCTGTACACCCGGCCGGAATACGCGACCTATGTCGAACGGTTCGTGTTGGACGGGCAGTCCGTACGGCTGACCCAGGCGGCGCTGGAGACGCTCGCCGTGGTCGCCTACAAGCAGCCGGTGACCCGTTCGCGGATCTCGGCCATCCGGGGTGTGAACTGCGATGGGGTCATCCGTACGCTGGTAACTCGCGGCCTTGTCGAGGAGTGCGGCGCCGAACCGGACAGCGGGGCGTTCCTCTACCGGACCACCACGCTGTTCCTGGAAAAGCTCGGGCTGAACACCGTCGACGAGCTGCCGCCCCTCGCACCCTTCCTGCCCGACGACGTAGAAGAGCTTGCTGATGCGACCCGATAACCGTTCCCCCAAACCCGACGCCCCCGTCTACGAGGGTGCCGAGCGCCTGCAGAAGGTGCTCGCCGCCGCCGGCGTGGGTTCCCGGCGTGCCTGCGAGGACCTGATCTTCCGCCGCCGGGTCACCGTGGACGGGCGGGTGGCCAAGCTCGGCGACAAGGTCGACCCGGCCACCGCGGTGATCCACGTGGACGGCGAGCGCCTCCAGGTCGACACCCGCCTGGTCTACGTGGCGATGAACAAGCCGCGCGGGGTGGTTACCACCATGGCGGACGATAAGGGACGCAACGAGCTGGCCGAGTTCATTGGCAACCGGGTGGAGCAGCGGGTCTACCACGTCGGGCGGCTCGACGCGGACAGCGAGGGCCTGCTGCTGCTCACCAACGACGGCACCCTCGCGCACAAGCTCATGCACCCCTCGTACGAGGTGCTGAAGACATACCTCGCCGAGGTGGTCGGGCCGATCCCGCGCAACCTGAGCAAGCGGTTGCTGGCCGGCGTCGAGCTGGCGGACGGGCCGGTCAAGGTCGACTCGTTCAAGGTGATCGACACCCTGGGCAAGACCGCCCAGGTGGAGCTGAGCCTGCACGAGGGGCGCAAACACATCGTCCGGCGGTTGCTGGCCGAGGTCGGACACCCGGTCACCCGGCTGGTACGTACCTCGATCGGGCCCATCCGGCTGGGTGACCTGCGGACCGGGCGGATCCGGCGGTTGACCAACGCCGAGGTCGCCGCCCTGTTCAACGCGGTGGGTGACTGACCCCCGGGTTCGGGGTACGGCTTTCGGTAGGCTCCCCGACGGCCCGGACGCCGGCCGCGCGGGTGGCGCGGGTCGCGTCGCGCGGCACCGCGCGCGGTGCGCGGCGAGCTGCGGGCATGATTGATGACGATAAACAAACCGCTTGCGGCGCCGGAAGGCCGGCGATCCGTGAGGTACGGGCTGAGGAGGACGACGGTGGAGGAAAACGTACGGGCCGGGCGATGTGTGGTCGCCGTGGACGGGCCGTCCGGTTCGGGTAAGTCCACCGTCTCGCGGCGGCTCGCCGTCAGCATCGGTGCGCGCTACCTGGACACCGGGGCGATGTACCGGGCGATCACGTGGGCCGTGCTGCGCTCCGGCGTCGACCTCACCGACGCCGCGTCGGTGGCGAAGGTCGCCGGCGAGGTGGACCTGCGCGTCGGCACCGACCCCCAGGGGTACGGCGTGACCGTCGACGGGGTGGGCGTGGACGCGGAGATCCGCGGTGCCGAAGTGACCGGGGCGGTCTCCGCCGTCGCCGCGGTGCCGGCGGTCCGCGAGCTGCTGGTCGGCCGGCAGCGCGAGATGATCGTCAACGCCGGCCGGATCGTGGTCGAGGGCCGTGACATCGGTTCGGTGGTGGCACCGGACGCCGACCTGAAGGTCTTCCTGACCGCCTCCGAGGCGGCCCGGGCGGCCCGGCGCAGCGCCGAGGACGCCGCCGACGTGGCGGCCACCGCCGCGGACCTGGCCCGCCGGGACCAGCTCGACTCGACCCGCAAGGTCAACCCGCTGGCCCAGGCCCCGGACGCCGTGGTGCTGGACACCACCGAGTTGGGCATCGACGAGGTCGTGGCCCGGCTGCGTGACCTGCTCACCGAACGGAGCGTGGCATGACCGAGGGTGCAGGGTGGGTCGAGCTGCGTGAGCCCGACATCGCCGTCGAGGAACCGACCGGCCCGCAGCCGGTGGTGGCCGTGGTCGGCCGCCCCAACGTGGGTAAGTCCACACTGGTCAACCGGATCATCGGCCGCCGGCAGGCGGTCGTCGAGGACATCCCCGGGGTGACCCGGGACCGGGTGCCGTACGACGCACAGTGGAACGGCCGGGCGTTCACCGTGGTGGACACCGGCGGTTGGGAACCGGACGCGAAGGACCGGGCCGCCGCCATCGCGGCGCAGGCCGAGACGGCGGTGGTGACCGCCGACGTGGTGCTCTTCGTGGTCGACGCGATGGTGGGCTCCACCGACGTGGACGAGGCCGCGGTGAAGATGCTGCGCCGCAGCGCCAAGCCGGTGATCCTGGTAGCGAACAAGGCCGACAACACCTCCATCGAGATGGAGGCGACGTCGCTCTGGTCGCTGGGCCTCGGCGAGCCGTTCCCGGTCTCCGCGCTGCACGGACGGGGCTCAGGCGACCTGCTGGACGCCATCCTCGCCGCGCTGCCGGAGGCGCCGGCGATCGTCGAGAACCGGCCGCGCGGGCCGCGCCGGGTGGCGCTGGTCGGACGGCCGAACGTGGGCAAGTCCAGCCTGCTCAACCGGTTCTCCGGCGAGGAGCGGGCGGTGGTCGACTCGGTCGCCGGCACCACCGTCGACCCGGTGGACAGCCTGGTCGAGATCGGCGGTCAGACCTGGCAGCTGGTGGACACGGCCGGGCTGCGCAAGCGGGTCGGCCAGGCCAGCGGCACCGAGTACTACGCCAGCCTGCGCACCGCGGCGGCGATCGAGGCCGCCGAGGTGGCCGTGGTGCTGCTGGACTCCAGCGAACCGATCAGCGAGCAGGACCAGCGGATCCTGTCGATGGTCACCGAAACCGGCCGGGCGCTGGTCATCGCGTTCAACAAGTGGGACCTGGTCGACGCCGACCGCCGGTACTACCTGGACAAGGAGATCGACCGGGAGCTGCGCCGCATCCCCTGGGCGATCCGGTTGAACCTGTCGGCGATGACCGGCCGGGCGGTCGACAAGCTGGCCCCGGCGCTGAACAAGGCGCTGGCCAGCTGGGAAACGCGGGTGCCGACCGCGCACCTCAACCAGTGGCTGACCGCGCTGGTGCAGGCCACCCCGCACCCGGTGCGCGGTGGGCGCGCCCCGCGGATCCTGTTCGCCACCCAGGCCGGGGTGGCGCCGCCGCGGTTCGTGCTCTTCACCACCGGCCCGCTGGACGCCGGCTACCAGCGCTTCGTCGAGCGCAAGCTCCGCGAGGAGTTCGGGTACGAGGGCAGCCCGATCGAGATCTCGGTCCGCCCCCGCAAGAAGCTCGGCCCCGGCGGCCGAGGCAAGGCACACGGCTGACGTTCTCTCTGCAAAGTGCCGGATGGGCCCTCGCCCATCCGGCACTTTTCTACCCACCCTCCCACCCATCCTCCTAGGACGCTCTAGGGGTTGTGCGGTGATTCGGTGATGCCGCGACCCGGGTGGGGCCTGTGCGGACGGCCGGGGGCTGCTGCGCTAAGCTGTACCGGCTGTCGCGGGGGAAACCGCGCGGGGGCGGGACGTGGCGCAGCTTGGTAGCGCACTTGACTGGGGGTCAAGGGGTCGTCGGTTCGAATCCGGCCGTCCCGACGCAGGTCAGAGGCCATTCGGGATCTCCCGGATGGCCATTTCTGATCTTGTACAGCAGCGAAGTACAGCAACGCTGCCGCAAGGCGTGCCGGTGCATGTGTTCCATGGACTCCAGGACGAAACTGCTCAACCGTCGCATGCTGACCTGTACACGCGCGTCATCCCGCAGGCATAGCTGCACCGGCTGCCGGGGCGCGATCACCAGCTGGACACGGACCTGAGCGAGGTGGCGAAGGTGATTGAGCTTGACGGCTTCGACCCGTCGCCCAGGAGTAGCGAAGGGCCCGGAGTCATCCTGATCGACGGCCACGGCTTCGGCGCTCGGGCTAGTTGAATACGACGTCACGCTGCTGCCGCACTAACGCCGCCTGGTATCAGCGGAGCCGCCACCGGCGCCCGCTGGTACTTGGGTCAACCTCCGTACCCACGCTGCCCCTCGCAGAAAAGCCCCGCATGCCGGCTGGAGTCCGCGGACATTTCTGTAGCCGGTCGGTTCGCCCCCCGAATCGGGGAGCAGATAGGGAGCAACAGGGTGCCCTGAACGGCCTTGAACTGCGCCCAACGGCCGACGGTTGTCGTGAGGGGAGCGTTGAGGGATCGCCGGCGCAGTGCCGCGGAAGGCGTGGCCGGGAGCGCGGACGGCTGACCGAGGGATGGCTGTGACAGCAACGGGCCCCGGACGGCGGCGACTGGGTCCGTCGAACTAGGTACGCCGAGCCGCGTGCTGGACACCTGCACGATCATGGGCAGCCAGCCCGCACAGATCTTACAAACTAGGGGCCGGCGGTGGGGTGGCGCTGCCAACGCGCGTCGACGATGAGGACCAGGTCCAAGCCGTCACCAGCCCGTCAAGGCAGACCGAGGCGACCAATGATGACCACTGGGATGCACGGCGGTGAGTAGGCTTCTCGGTCATGCCCTCGGAGAACGTCACGGCCCACCCCGTGCAGCTGCACTACACCCTCACGTCGGACGACCTGCTAGACGGCTTCGCCGCCCATAACCGCAGCATCCCGCGTCCCTGGTATCTGCGGTGGCTGAGCACCCTACTGACGGTCGGCGTGCTCGCTGTCGTGTTCGTTTCCTCAGCGGTGTCTGGGAATGTGGCGGCGGGCACCGCTGTGATAGGTGCCGTCGTCGTGTTCATCGTGGTGGTGCCCGTCGCCGTCGGGTTCAGCCTGCTGCTGCGCCGGCTCTTCGGCGCCTCCCGCTGGATCTACCGGCTTCAGGTTCGGCAGATCATGCGCGGCAATCCTGCGCTGTCCCAGCCTATGCAGGCCTCGGTTACCGACACGGGGGTGCATCTCAGCAGCGCCGCCGGACAATCGACGACAAGTTGGGCCCAGCACCCACTGCACGTCGAGACGGATCGATCGTTCGTCCTGCTTGCATCGGAGCGGCGCGGCGGGGCAGTGCTCGTACTGCCGAAGCGAGGGCTTGAGGCGGCGGGCCTGGCACCGCTGCGGTCGTTGCTCTCCGCCCACTCCCGCCGGCTTTCCTGACCCGGACAGCGCCGTATCTGGGCGGACCCGTTGAGCAGGACCGGTGAGGCTGACCCTCCTGTGCCGAGTCCTGGCGGTGTGGGCTCATGCCGGTCTCGTAAGCCTTGGAGACCAGGCAGGCCTAAACTGTTTCAGGGGCAGACTGTACGTCCGGAAGGCAGGTCGCAGCGGGGTGTTGGTGGCAATAGATGAAGGGGTCCGGCCAGCCCTGCCAGCCCTGCCACGCTCCGAGCCTGCTCGCCGGCCAAGCGCCCCAGCCGTACAGCATGAAGTACGCGTGGTGCAGCGACTCCCACGGGAGGTCGTCGAGTCCGGCCAGCGGGTCGGCCAGTTGATCCATCCGGCGGTTCCACCAGCGGGCAGGGAGCCGATAGCAACGGCTGACATCACTCGTTGACATCAACGATGGCGGCCGAAGCTCGCCCGAGTCGTCCCCCGTCGCCGACGATGCTCTCGATCCGGCGAGCGCCGCCCCTCATACGTAACGCCGGCCAGACCGACGACGCCGGATGAGTGGAGTCAGTTGATCTCCAGCGCGGCCCTCGCCGTTCGCGAGGGTCGTCACCTGCGACGTGAGGAACTTATGCGGCCTCGTTCCCTGTCCCGCTCGATCCGACGTACCTTCTCCAGCTCGCTCGCCACCCTCGCCCTGGTCGGGGGCGCGGCGGTGCTCGCTCCGGCCGACGCGGTGGCGGCCGGGAAACTCCAGCCCGATCTGGCCGTCGACCTCATGATGACCAGCGTGCTGAACCCGGCGGAGGGCGAGACCTTCAACGCGGAGATCGACGTCCGGAACTACGGCCCTGGCGGGTCGGACCCGGTCAGCGTCACTGTCTCGGTGCCCTCGGGGCTGCGGACGACGACCCCTTCCGGCACCGACAGCGGCTGGGCCTGCGCGGTGGCGAGCACGACGAGCTACACGTGCTCGTACCCGGAACTGGCGGCTGGCGGTCGGGCCATCCGGCTGCACGTGCCATTCGTCGTGGCCGGCGCGACGCCGGGCAGCGCTGTGCCGATCACCACGACCATCGCCCCGCAGAGGCGGGAAGCGAACACCGACAACAACGCCGGCTCCGTCACGGCCGCGATCTCCGGCACCTGCATTATCCGCGGCACCGTCTGGCACGACCTGGACCGGGACGGGCAGCGCGAGGAGGGTGAGCCGGCGATAGCCGGAGGCCCGGACGGCGTGTTGAACGTGCGTCTGGGTGCTCGGCAGGGGCGGGCCATCGGCGGCGGCTCCGCCACCGTCAACCCGGACGGAACCTGGTCGATTATCGCCCGCACTGAGCTTCTGTACTCGGTCTGGCTGGAAGCGTCCGGCGCATACGGTCGGACCGTCGCCGACGTGGGTGACGACGCCACCGACTCGGACATAGTGACGTCGTACCAGTTCGAGCCCACCCTGCTCGTCGCCAGCGCCGAGTTCGAAGCCGTGCACGGCGGCGAGTACGTGGTCGACGCCGGCCTGGTCCCCCAGAGCTGAGCGGGTAGCCGCCCGCCCGAGACAACTCGGGCGGACGATGGTCCGTGCAATCCAGCGGCCGGCCCCCAGACCAACTACGCGGCAAGAGCCACCCCCTGAATCGCGGTCGCCTTCCGGCTAGACGAGCGGGGCTGGCGGACATCAAGAACCATTGGAGGAGTAGGAATGCGAACGCCGTTCAGGCGGGCAGTGTTCGGTGCCATCGCGGTGGCGCTGCTCGGCGGGCTCGGACTCACGTCCTGCGCAACTCCGGGCCGGAACGGCACGGTGGACGCCGGGTCGGCTCCGGTCGATACCTCGGTGACCGGCGCTCCCGGACCGACTGACTCCGCAAGTCCCTCCTCATCGCCTTCGGCTAGCCGGTCCCCGTCGCCTTCGGTGAGCCGGTCCACGAAGGCGTCTCTCAGCCGGTCGCCGTCGCACGTCCCGACGAGCAAGGCCGCGACGCCGGCCGCAGAGAGCAACATCGCCTCCCGGCTACACACCATTCCGGCCAGCACCCGCCAGCTCATCGTCGTCTACAGCAGCGGCTACGGTACGAGCGTCGCGTCCCTCGAGACGTTCGAGAAGGTGAACGGCGTGTGGCGGCCGAAGTTCGGGGTGATGAGCGCGCGGATCGGCACCAAGGGGTTCAGCGACAGCCATGTGGAGGGCGTCCCCACGACGCCCACAGGCGTCTATGGCATCGGCTCCACCATGTACGGCGTGCACGCCAACCCCGGCGTCAAGTACAGCTACCACCAGCTTGTGGCGAACGACTACTGGGATGAGAATCCCAGCTCGTCCACGTACAACAGCTTTGTGCATGGCACGAACCCGGGCGGGTACAGCGAGGCGCTGTGGCAGACCGTGCCGCAGTACAACTACTTCGCGGTCATCAACTACAACATCCCGGTGAGGGCAGCCACCCCGGCCCGCGGCAGCGGCATCTTCCTGCACGTCATGGGGAGCGGCGGTACCGCCGGCTGTGTCTCGTTGGCACAGTCCAACTTGCTCCGGGTACTGGAGTGGCTGGATCCGGACGCCTCTCCACGCATCGTGATGGCGCCCAGCCAGAACCTCGGCCGTTACTGACCGCCCCGAGGGCCGCGCGGTCGGCAGCCGAGGCAACGGGAAGGAAGCAAGACGGCGCCGATGCGTTATCGGATCGGCGGATGTGTTGAACCCGGTGTCGGGTCCGCGGTCAGATCGCTTGGGCGAGTTCGGTAACCGCAGCGGCGACCCGCAGTGGGGGCGGGGTGTCGACGGCGAGTTCGTAGTGGCCGCGGCACGCTCCTGCCGATGAGGCTGATCCTCAATCCTTGGCCGTGCCCTGGTGGTGGCGCTCGGCGAGTTGCTTCAGGTTCAGTAGCTGACGTCGAGCCATGATCAGGTCGCCGACGGACAGCCCGAGGGCGGCCCAGCGGGTGGTCTGCATGACGACCTTGAGCAGTAAGCGCGTGTCGTGCTCCTGGGGCACGAGGACGTAGGACATGAAGGCGCCCATGATGGTGCCCGTCAGCTGTTTCCCCGGGTCGACCGAGACGATCCTGCCCAGCTCCCGCCCGCCAGCAGTAGTGAATCTCTCTCCGACTTGCGGCTCGGGAAGGCCCACCAGCTCCCGAGGTGAACGGCGGCCAAGGTTATCGATCCAGTCATAGGAGTACGGCGCAAGCCGCACTTGTGCAACCCACGGCCACACCACTTCGGCAGACGCCTCGACGCGCACACCCCGCCACGCCTGCAGCGCGGGTGAGACGACGAAGTCGTCGCACGGATAGCAGCGCAATTTCTCGCTGTCGGTCACGCCCCACCGGTCACCGATCATGCATCTATCCTTCACCAACGCCCGGCATCCGGACATGGCGCCGACCGGGCGTCACGGTACGTGACGGGGCGTGCGGTGGCGCTCGATGCGCAGTCTTGCCGATGACAGTGACTGGATCATGAAACTTGGGACAGCGTGAGCGGTGCGCTCGTGCGGCGTGTCGTCGGCCAGCAGCGCCACTACCACCTACGGGCCGCCAGTACTCGCGCTTAGGTTAGGGGGCACAGAGCTGTGCTCGTAGCGTGTCGAACGTCCATTGCTGCCATCGTTCGGTCGACCAGCCGCGTTCGCGCACGAACAGCAGGTAGAGAGCCGGACTCAGCAGCGCGAACAGGATGTCGGCCGCCGTCTCGGCGGTGATGCCGGCTCGTGCATCCGGTTTGGTGACGATGGTTTCGGCAACCGTCGTTTGCACCTGGAGCCGGGGCCGCTCCCCGTCCGGCCAGAGCTGCGCGATCTCGGCGTCGGAGGCCACCGCGGTGGCCACCATGTCGGTGATGGCCGCCACGCGGTGCAACACCTCGCCGACGCCCCGGACATGCGCACGGAGCAGGGCGTCGGCGGTCTTCGATGCCAGGGCCTCACGGAGCCACGGCCGGTCCATTGTGGCGATCGGCTCATCGTCGCCTGCGATCGTGACGTCGACGAGCTCCTTGAGCAGCTTGCGCTTGTTCCCGAAAACGAAGTAGATCGTCTGGATCGCCACCCCCGCCCGGTCGGCGACCTCTTGCAGGTTAGTCGCGCCGTACCCGTTGGTGATGAACAGCTCACGCGCGGCGTCGAGGATGCGTCCCCGCGTCTCCGCCGCCCGCTGGGTCCGCGTCTTCATGCTCTTGACTTCAGTCACCGCAGTAGTCTATCTCTAGAACCGTTCACTAGAGGTACTTTCTAGAGATTGGTTCTGGCATGTCTGTCATCACCGTTACCCGATTCACGATCGAGCCTGACACTGCGGCCGCGTTGCGCACCCGGCACGCCGACCTTGTCGCCGCGATCAGGGCGGCGACCCCCGGCCTCGTCGAGACGCGACTCGGGCAGGTCGACGAGCAGACCTGGATCGGCATCTGGCGGTGGGACTCGGCCGAGCGTCTCCAGGCGGCCCGTCGGATCGCCCCCGAGCTTCCGGAGACCGCCGCCACCTTCTCGCTGGCCCGCGCGGTCACCGCCGATGATGTGGCTGTCGTCGATGAGCACTGAGCCGGTGCACGGCGAACTGGCGATCGAAGCCATCGGTCTGGTCAAGGCTTTCGGCGACCACCGCGCCGTCGACGGGGTGGATCTGGCCGTGCCCGCCGGCGGTGTCTTCGGCTTCCTCGGTCCGAACGGGGCCGGTAAGACCACCACCGTCCGCATCCTCGCCACCCTGCTGCGACCGGACGGCGGCACCGCTCGGGTGCTCGACCACGACGTCGTACGCGAAGCTGGCCGTGTCCGCGACCGGATCAGCCTGACCGGCCAGTTCGCCACGATCGACGCGGAGCTGACGGCGTTCGAGAACCTCACGATCCTGGCCCGGCTCCTCGGCTACAGCAGGGCCGGAGCCAGGACCCGCGCCGAGGAACTGCTCGATGGATTCGGGCTCACCGAAGCCGCTGGCACGACCGTCAAGACGCATTCGGGCGGCATGCGGCGCCGGCTGGACATCGCCGCCAGCATCATCGTCACCCCGGACCTGCTGTTCCTGGACGAGCCGACCACGGGCCTGGATCCACGCAGCCGCAACCAGGTGTGGAGCATCGTGCGCGCCCTCGTCCGCGAGGGCACCACCGTGCTACTCACCACGCAGTACCTCGACGAGGCCGACCGGCTCGCCGACCGGCTCGCCGTCATTGACCGGGGCCGGATCATCGCGGCGGGCACACCCGCACAGCTCAAGGCGTCGGTGGGTGCCGGAACCCTCCAGGTCCAAGTGCTTAAGCCCGACCGCCGGGCCGAGGCCGCGCGACTCCTGACCGGGGCCCTCGGCGTCACGGTCCAGACCGGCACCGACGACGGTCTGCTCTCGGCTCGGGTGGACGACCCCGCCCGTGCCTCGGTCGCGTTCGCTGACCTGACCCGGGCTGGGATTCACCTCACGACGTTCGCGCTCGGCCAACCCAGCCTCGACGAGGCGTTCCTGGCCCTCACCGGACGCAGCACCCAGGTCGGCACCGACGCAGCGGAGAAGGCGGCATGACCACGACATCGACGACGCCGGACATGATCGGCCAGACCCTCCCCGACGCCGTGTCGACGCGTCCGCGACCGCCGCGTGCCAGCGCGTTGTCGGCGTCCCTCACGTTCGCCCGGCGCGCCCTACTGAAGATCAAGCACGTTCCGGAGCAACTCGCCGACGCGATCATGATTCCGGTGCTGTTCACCGTCATGTTCACGTACCTGTTCGGCGGCGCCATGGTCGGCTCGACGCGTGAGTATCTCCAGTACCTCCTCCCTGGCACCACGGTCTTCGCGGTGCTGCTTATCACCGTGTACGCGGGCGTCAACCTCAAGACCGACATCACCACCGGCGTGGTCGACCGCTTCCGGTCCATGCCGATCTGGCGCCCGGCCCTCATCGTCGGTGGCCTGATCAGCGACGCCGGCCGCAACCTCCTCGCCGCAGGGATCGTCCTCGCCCTCGGACTCGTCATGGGCTTCCGCCCCGAGGGCGGTGCCGCCGGCGTTCTGTCGGCGGTCGCCCTGATCCTCGTATTCGCGTTCGGCCTCTCCTGGGTCTGGGCAACGCTCGGGCTCGTCCTTCGCACACCGAGCGCCATCTCGGCGGTGAGCTTCCTCGTACAGTTCCCGCTCACCTTCGCCAGCAACGTCTTCGTCGACCCGAAGACCATGCCCGGATGGCTGCGGACGTTCGTCGAGGTCAACCCGGTCAGCCTGCTCGTCGACGCCGTCAGAGGGCTCATGCACGGCACCGCCGAGCCCGACCAGATCGGCGTCGTGCTCCTCACGGCGGTCCTGCTCGTGGCGATCTTCGGTCCGTTAACCATGCGCCTGTACCGCACCCGCACGTGACCACCGACAGCGCTCACTCGCCGCGACCCATGCCCATGAGGAGTAAGACGATGCTGACCCGCCTCCACCTGCTCGCTGCCGCGACAGCGGTCACCACGACAACGTTGCTCGTCCTCGCCGCGCTCAGCTCCGCGCTGCTCGACGCGCACCATGCCGTCGACGTCCGGCGGGCCGTGCTGTGGGCACTGCTCGTCCTCGTCCCGGCCCTGCTGCTTACCGCAGCGACCGGTTTCCGTCTGGCCGACGCCTCGACTGACCCGAAAATCACGGCCAAGCGAGGCCGTATGCCGTACATCGCCGGTATCGGACTGTTCCTGCTGACTCCCGCCGCGTTCATCCTGGACCGGCTCGCCCTGCGCGGCGAGTTCGGTGCCGTGTACCTACTGGTTCAGACCGTCGAGGTGCTCGCCGCCGCGACGGCGCTGGCCCTGATGGCCGGCAACATTCGCGATGGCCTCCGGCTCACCGGACGCCACTGACCGCTTCTCAACCATCGCCGGCCGCACCGCGCGGCCGGCCTCGTCGAAGGGCACGCCATGCAATTCCTCGTGCAGCCAATCGGCACCGTACACAACAGCCGCATGGACATCGCCATCACCGACCATTGGGGGGCCGTGACCAGCACCATCACGGTGGACCAGCGGTTCGGTGAGGACTGCCTACTCGGCCTGGACGGGTTCTCCCACGTCGATGTCTTCTTCGTCTTCGACCGGGCGACGGAACGGCCCCACTACCGACCCCGCCCGCCGCGCGGCCGGGCAGACCTCCCGCCGGTCGGCGTCTTCGCCGACCGCGGACCCCACCGCCCCAACCGCATCGGCATGACCACCTGCCCCATCACATCGTGAACGGCCGGACACTCGAAGTGCTCGGCCTCGACGCCGCAACTGGCACCCCCATCATCGACCTGAAACCCACAACGATCGAATTCCAACCCACCGACATCCGGCAACCGGAATGGGTCACGCGCCTCATGACCAACTACTTCCTGCCATGACCCACGGCACGGCCTTCGAACCTGCCCACCGTCGAACAGCCCGACAACGAAGAGGATCCGCAGCGCTCTGCACTGATCAACTGCACGCTCATGTGTCAATCCCCTGGAAGCGTGGAGGGCTCCGCTATGCGGCTTGAGCCTCCACAGCTCGAGCCGTTGATCGTTCGTAGTCGATAGGTGAGCGTCCGTCGCAGACGGAGTGCCGTCGGCGGCGGTTGTAGAAGTCGGTTATCCAGGTGGCGATCTTGATTCGGGCCTCATTGCGGGTGCGGAACTGCCAGCGGTGGACGTACTCGACCTTGATGGTGGAGAAGGTGGCCTCGGCTACGGCGTTGTCAAAGCACGACCCGACCCGGCCCATCGACTGGCGCGCCTGCCACCGGGCGCAAGCCTTCGCGAAGTCAGCAGAGGTGTTCGCTGCCGCGGTCGCTGTGAAAGATCACGCCGGCGACGTGGCCGCCGCGGGTGACCGCGGCCATGTTCAACGCCGCCACGACGAGGCTGGCATCGTGATGCTCGCCCATCGCGTAACCGAGGATGCGCCGCGAGTAGAGGTCGATGACGGTAGCGAGGTAGAGCTTGCCCTCGCCGGTGACGATCTCGGTCATGTCGCCGCACCAGGCGACATCGGGTGCGGGCGCGGTGAACACCCGTTTGATCAGGTCCGGCGCGGCTGGGCGCTTGCCCTGCCGTGTCAGTCCCCGGCGGCGCCGCTTGGCCCGAGCGATCTGGGCCTGCCCCGTTTTGATGGACATCCGAGATCAGGGGACCTGGGGTCTCCGGGAGGATGTCCAGCATCATGGAGAGCATGGGAAAGAAGCGGCCACGGCCTCGGCGTTCGTTCACGCCGGAGTTCAAGGCCGAGATCGTCGAGTTGTGCCAGCGTGGTGACCGCACGCTCCGGCAGGTCAGCCAGGACTTCGACCTGACCGAGACGGCAGTGCGTGAGTGGGTCAAGCAGGCCGAACTCGACACCGGCGTCCGCGCCGACGGGCTGACCACCGACGAACGGGCCGAACTCGCACAGCTGCGCAAAGAGAACCGCAGGCTGCGCGAAGACGTCGATGTGCTCAAACGGGCGACGGCTTTCTTCGCGAAGGAGACCCGGTGAACGTCTTCCCGTTCATCGCCGCGGAGCAGGCCGGCAAGCACAACGTCAAACGTGCCTGCGAACTGCTCGAGGTCTCCCGATCCGCCTACTACCAGCAGAAAACCGGCGCCCAGTCGCAGCGCGAGCGGGTCGATGCCCGGCTCACCGACAAGATCACCGTGCTGCACGAACGGTCCAAGGGCACCTACGGGGCGCCGCGGATCCACGCTGACCTCACCGAGCAGGGGCTACGGCACGGCCGCAAACGCGTCGACCGGCTGATGCGCACCGCCGGACTCGCCGGCAAGAGCCCACGCCGCTGGCGCACGACCACAATCCCGGATCCGGCCGCCGGGCTCCGGCCTGACCTGGTCGGCCGCGACTTCCGCGTTGATCCTGGCGTAATCGATACCCGCTGGTGCGGCGACATCACCTACATCAACACGTGGCAGGGCTGGCTCTACCTGGCCACCGTCATCGATCTCGCATCACGCCGGGTCGTCGGCTGGGCCGTGGCCGACAACCTGAAGACCGACCTGGTCGACGCCGCCCTCGCCGACGCTCTCGCACGCCGCCGACCCGAGCCCGGGCTGGTGTTTCATTCCGACCGCGGCACGCAAGGCGGATTCCAGTGGTCGTCGCAACACCTCGATCAAGGGGTGTGCGAATGGGGAGACCACCGGGCTGGGTGACGGCGATGACGGGTCGAGCGGCGATGCGGTCACCAGGACGGCCTGACCTGAACGCCAGGGATGTCCAGCGACAGTTCTGGCGG
>NZ_JBEXIK010000052.1:0-45862 GCF_040608515.1 Micromonospora sp. NPDC005173 | reverse complement strand
GGCACGCTCCAACTCCCCGTCGCGCGCGGCCCGCGCGGCCGCGCCCCCCCCCCCCCGCGCCGGTTGTCCCCCCCCCCACCCCGGGGGGGGGGGCCCCCGGCCGGGTCGGGTCAGTACACCGACAGGTGTACGTGGTTGGTGTGGTCGCTGGACGGGTCGCCACCCGCCCCGCTGTACGACTTCCACCCGCTGCTGGGCAGCCAGATCTGCCGGTACCAGATCACGTACAGCACGGCGAGCCGGTCGGCGTTGCGGATGAAGTACGCGGCCAGGTTGTTGCCGTACGTCTTGTCGCCGCCGGTGGCGTCCCCGCCGAAGCCGTTCGTCTGCGCGGCGAAGTCGCAGGCCCGGCCCTTCGGGTGTTCACCGGAGCCGCCGGAACGGTGGCAGGACACGTACCGGGTGAAGCCGGCGGCCTTGGCCTGGTTGAGCGCGTGCAGGGTGCGCGGGGTGATGCAGCCGGTGGCCGGGGTGGGGTCGTTGACGCTGCACGACTCGGACGGCCAGGAGCCGTCGGAGTTGCGCGGCGCGGCCTGGGCGTTGGCGGCGGAGGTGCCCCGGTTGGAGCCGCTGTCGGCCGTGGTCTGGGGCTTGGTGGTGGCCACTTTCAGGGCCCGTTCGGCCTGGTCCTTGCGCTTGGCCATCACGGTGACCTGCTTGCGCTGTTCGCGGATCTCGCCGTCCAGGGCCACCCGGGTGCGGTTGGCCTCGTCCTTGGTGGCGAGCAGTTCGCGCAGCACCCGGTCCTCGTTGGCGGCGACCGCGTCCAGCGCGGCGGCCCGGTCCATGAAGCCCTCCGGGGTGTTGCTGTTGAGCAACGCCGACATCGTGCCGAGCCGGCCGGTGCGGTAGGCCATCCCGGCGATCTCGCCGACCTTGCCGCTGCGTTCGGTCAGCTCGGTCTCGGTGGTCTTCAGTTGGGTGGTGAGCTGCTGCTGCCGCTGGACGGAGGTGTCCAGGGCGCGCTTCGCGTCCAGGTAGCCCTTGCTGGCCGCCTCCAGTTGGGCCCGCAGCGCCGGGGTGCCACCCTCCTCGTCGCCGTCGGGTGCCGCGGCGGCCCGCAGGGCGGTCTGGGGAGCGGCCGAGGCGGCGCCGGCCGGGAGTGCGACGCCGAGGGCGAGCATCGCGACGATCAGGGCCGCCAGTCGGGCGGCGGGCGGTCGTGCTGGTGCCACTACGCATGTCCTTCCGTCAGCCGCCGACCGGGTTAGCTGACGGGTTCGGGACGGAAGATCCCTACCGCTGACGCGGATGCACCCCAGGAACATGGTTCCCCGGTTCGCCCGCTCGGGCGATTAGGCGGCGGCCGCCACCGGCGCCGTTAGGGCGCCGCCGGGTGGAGGCCGGGACCGAGCCTACCGGGGCCGGTGGGACTGATGCAGCCGATGTGACGGACGGTGCGTGCGTCGTCACGGCAAATTCGGGCGAAGTTGAGGAAAGCTCCAGAAAAAGGCGTTACCACCGGGTCGAACCGCAGGCCCCGGGGGCGGCGCCGGGCTCGATCTGCAACGTCGCGTGCTCGATCCGGAAGTCTTCGTGCAGGGCGGTACGCGCCGCGGTGAGCACCGCGCCGACCTCCGCGTCGGGCGCCATCGTCAGGTGTGCGGAGGCCACCTCCATGCCCGAGGTGAGCGTCCAGACGTGCAGGTCGTGCACCTCGACCACGCCGGGCACCGCGGCCAGCCGGTCGTGTACGGCGGTCACCTGGAGGTGTTCCGGGGCGGCCTGCACCAGGATGCGGACCGCGGCCCGCCCCAGCCGCCAGGTGCGCGGCAGGATGAACACGCCGATGGCGACCGCGACGAGCGGGTCGGCCCACCACCAGTCCGTGACCTGGATGAGCAGCGCCGCGCCGATCACGCCGAGCGAGCCGAGCAGGTCGCCGAGCACCTCCAGGTAGGCGCCCTGGAGGTTGATGCTCTCCCGGGCACCTGAGCGGAGCAGGGCGAAGGCGGCCAGGTTGGCGAGCAGGCCGAGCGTGGCCACCGCGAGCATCGGGCCGGCCAGCACCTCGTGCGGGTCGCCGAACCGGCCGATCGCCTCGATCACCACGTAGACCGCCACGCCGGAGAGCAGGACGGCGTTGGCCAGTGCGGCGAGCACCTCGAGCCGGTAGAGCCCGAAGGTGCGCTGCGGGTCGCCCGTGGTCCGCTGGGTGGCGGTGATCGCGGCGAGCGCCATCCCGATGCCGAGCACGTCGGTGAACATGTGCCCGGCGTCGGAGAGCAGGGCCAGTGAGCCGGTGTGGAAGGCGGCCACCGCTTCGACCACCATCAGGGCGGCGAGCAGCCCGAACGCCGTCCAGAGTCGGCCCCGGTGCTGGTGCGCGGCGTTGGCGACCGACGCATGGTGGTGGTCATGACCTGCGCCCACGAAACCACCCTCCGCCGTCGGTCTGGATTTGGTCAAATGTATGCGCACATCGCTATGTATGCAAGTGTAAGGCCGGCGGCCGCCCGGTGAGGGCTACCGCCGCAGGTCAGCCGATCGGGTCGATGGTGGTGAGCCGCTGAGTGGCCCGGGAGAGCGCGACGTAGAGGGTGCGCACACCAGCGCCCGGATCCGCCCGGATCTCACTCGGGGCGACCAGCACCACCCCGTCGTACTCCATGCCCTTGGCCTCCAGGCTGGTCACCACCTGCAGCCGCGGCGCGCCGAGCGCGCCGAGCCAACCGGCGACCTCGTCGCGGCGGGGGACCGGCGTGATCACCCCGACCGTGCCCTCGACCTCGGCCAGCAGGCCGGTGGCCGCCTCCACGATCGCGGTCTCCAGCGCGGTGGGGGGCACCACCAGCTCGACCGGATCGACCCCGGTGGAGCGGACGGCTGTCGGCAGCAGCAGGTCGGGGTAGAGCCGGCGGATCTCCGCCGCCGCCACCGCGAAGATCTCCGACGAGTTGCGGTAGTTGGTGGTCAGCGTGAAATCGTGCCGCTTGCGCCGGCCCAACGCGTGGTCCCGGGCCCGGTCGAGCTCCTCCGGGTCGCCGGTCCACGCGGTCTGCGCCGGATCGCCCACCACGGTCCAGGAGGCCAACCGGCCGCGCCGGCCGATCATGCGCCACTGCATCGGCGAGACATCCTGTGCCTCGTCCACCACCACGTGCGCGTACTCCCGATAGTCCGCCGGACGCTCCCGGGCCGACGCCCGGGCGGCCCGCTGCCGGTCGGCGAAGGTGCTCAGCTCGCGAACCCCGCCAGCGAGCTGGAACGGGTCGCGCCGCGCCCGGGCCGGCTGCGCCGGCTTGCCGAGCAACGCGTCCAACTCGTCCAGCAGCGCCACGTCGGCGATGGTCAGCCCGGCGTCGTCCAGGCTCTGGTACGCGGCGCTGAGCAGCCGGATCTCCGCCGTGGAGAGGATCCCGCCGGCGTACCGGTGCAGCCGGTCCGGCCGGGCCAGCCAGCCGAGTACGTGCCGGGGGTGCAGCCGCGGCCACCACGCCTTGAGGAACTCCCGGAACTCCGGCCGCTCGGCGATCTCCGCCTCGAACGCCGGCTGCTCCGGCAGCCGGAGGTTCATCCGCCGGGCCTGCGCCCAGAGCGCGGCGAAGACCCCGTCGAAACCGGCCCGGCGTACCTCGTTGCGCCGGGCGCCCCGGTGCAGCACGCGGTCCCGGATCCCGTCCAGCTCGGCCCGGTCCAGCCGCAGCAGTCCGCCCCGGTAGAGCAGCCGCAGCTCGCCCGGACCACCCGGCACCGCGTCCCGGACCGCCCGCTCCAGCACCCGGCGCATCCGCAACGAGCCCTTCACCGAGGCCACCTCGGGCGGGTCGGTGCGGGTGGCGGTCATCCCCGGGAAGAGGGTGCCCAGCGAGTGCAGGGTCGCGGTGTCCTCACCGAGCGAGGGCAGCACCGAGGCGATGTACTCGACGAAGACCGAGGACGGGCCGACCACCAGGATGCCGCCGCCGGCGTACCGGCTGCGGTCGGAGTAGAGCAGGTACGCGGCCCGGTGCAGGGCCACCGCCGTCTTGCCGGTGCCCGGGCCGCCGGCGACGATCGTCACCCCGGAACCGGGCGACCGGATCGCCTCGTCCTGCTCCTGCTGGATGGTCGCCACGATGTCGCGCATGCCCCGGCCGGTGGCCCGGGACAGGGTGGCCAGCAGCGCGCCGTCGCCCACCACCGTCATCCCCTCCGGGGCGGCGGTCGGGTCCAGCAGGTCGTCCTCGATCCGGGTGACCCGCTCGTTGCGGGACTGGATCGTGCGGCGGCGCACCACGCCCTGCGGCTGGGCCGGGGTGGCCTGGTAGAAGGCGGCGGCGGCCGGCGCCCGCCAGTCGACGACCAGTGTGGTGGCGTCCTCGTCGCGGATGCCGAGCCGCCCGACGTGCAGCACCTGTCGGTCCCGCAGGTCCAGCCGGCCGAAGACCAGCCCCTCGTGTTCGGCGTCCAGGGTGTGCCGCCGTTGCGCGGCGTGGAAGACCATCGCGTCGCGCTCGACCAGCGCGCCGAACGTGCCCACCCGGGCCATCCGGTAGCCGTCCCGCTCGGCGCGGACCGCCGATCGCCGTAACTCGGCCAGTCGGGCGTACACCCGGTCGAGGTGCCGTTGCTCGACGGCGATCTCCTGCTCCAGGGTGGTCTGGTCGGTCAACGCACGCTCCTTCGATGTCGCCGGCAAGCGGCGCGAACCGCGCGGGCCAACCGCAGAAGGGTACGGCCCCGGGCCAGGCCCGCCGCGCCCGAGGTGCGGGAACGTGGTCAGGCACCCGCCCCGATGACGCTCGCGCCACTCGCGGGTGGCGACGGCTCGGCGAGCACCTGGCGCAGGACGCCGGTCAGCGCGGCGTTCACCTCGTCCGGACGTTCCATCATCAGCATGTGCCCGGCACCCGGGCAGACGGTCAAATCGGTGGCCGGCAGGACCTCGGCGATCGACTCGGCGCACGGCGGTGGGGTCAGCCGGTCCCGGTCGCCGACCAGGGCGGCCGCCGGCAGGTGGGCGAGCGCGGCGAGGGTGTCCAGCCGGTGCTGGGTGCCGATCGAGGCGCGGAACCCGCCGATCGAGCGCAGCGAGGCGCGGGCCACCGCCGAGGTCACCAACCGGATGTCGGCCGGCTCGCAGCGGTCGCCGAAGAGCATCCACCGGATGCTCGGTTGCAGAGCGCGCAGCAGCGCCCGGGGCGGTCGCCACGAGCCGCACCGGGCCAGCACTCCGGCGCCGGTCGTCTCGGCCAGCCGGATCAGCCGGGCGATCCGCGGCGAGAGCCCGTAGACGGTGTGCGTGTGCCCCTCGGCGGTGGTCGAGACGAAGACCAGGCCGGCGGTGCGGGCCGCGAAGTGTGCGGGGTGGCGGTGCGCGTACTCCATGATCGTCATGCCGCCCATCGAATGCCCGACCAGGACGACCCGCCCGACCGGCGCCACCGCGTCGATCACCGCGGCCAGGTCGTCGCCGAGCTGGGCCAGGGTGGCCGTGGGCAGCGCCATGCAGCTGGACCGGCCGTGCCCCCGCGCGTCATAGGTGATCACCCGCACCGCGCCGCCGGCCGGCTCGGTGAGCGCGTCGACCTGCCGGTGCCAGCTGCGCCCGTCCAGTGTCCAACCGTGCAGCAGAATGGCGGTGACCTGGGCATCCGCCGGCCCCGTCGCCTCGACGTGGAGCCGCACCTCATCAGGCAGACCGACCTCGAACCGCTCCGGCATCGCCACCTCCCCAGGGCCGTCCGGTACCACGAGCACCGGGATACCCGGCGGTAACACCGGCTACCCGCCATCGCACCACGTCAATCGCGTCCGTGTGAACATTCCCGACCGCGCCCGTGGCCGCCCGGCTCGGGCCAAGCTGGACGGCATGGGGTCGTCGGGGGCAACGCCCGGCCCGCCGCTGGGCGGACCTTCCGCACAGGGGCGACAGGCCGGTGGTACGCCCCGCGCCGCGCTGGCCGAGCTGCTCGCCGGTAATCGGCGGTTCGTCAGCGGCCAGCCGGTGCACGGTCACGACGTGACAGCCGCCGCGGCTGCCGCATCCGGCGACCAGCAGCCGTACGCCGTGGTGCTCGGCTGCATCGACTCGCGGGTGCCACTGGAGGCGATCTTCGACCAGACCTTCGGTGCGATCTGCGTGATCCGCACCGGCGGGCACGTGCTCGACCGCGCGGTGTGCGGCTCGATCGAGTACGTGGTCGGCCAGCTCGGCGTACCGCTGGTGATGGTGCTCGGCCACGAACGGTGCGGCGCGGTGGAGGCCGCGGTGGACGCGCTGCGCAGCGGGGTGCGTCCCGGTGGCTCACTCGCGCACCTGGTGGACGAGATCGCCCCGGCGGTGACCGAGGCGGGGCTGAACGATCCGGCGGTGCATCCGCTGGCGATCCGCCGGCACGTCCGGCGCACGGTGCGGACCCTGCGCGCCGACGACCTGCTGGTGGGGCCGGTCGCCGCCGGCCAGGTCGCCGTGGTCGGCGGGCTCTACGACCTGGCCACCGGTGAGGTCGCCCTGCTGGACCCGGCCTGAACCCCGGTCACTCCGGCGGGGCCGGACGCGAAACCGCCCGCCGGGAACTCCCGGCGGGCGGTTTCCGATGATGCGGTGGGGGAGGGCTCAGCCCTCGAAGACGCCGGCCGCGACCAGGCGCTTCTCGGTCGCCTCCCAGCCGTCACCCGGGTGGGTCTCGGCCAGGTTGTTGATCTCCGCCCGGATCTTGGCGGCGTGGCCGGCGGCGGCCAGCACACGGATCTCCTCGACGAAAGCGTCGGAGTCGGTGCGCAGGTGCGCGGTCTTGCCGTTGGTCAGGTTCCGCACGTAGGCGTGCTTGCCGCCGTTGAGCGGGATGAGGTACTTGAACTCGCCCAGCACGCTGAGGGCGCCACCCTGGCCAGCCTGGCCGGCCCGGACGGACGCGCGCGCGGTCTTAGAGGTGTTGCTCGCCACGGAGGTACTCCTTGCAAGACGTACGGGAGGACTGGACGTCCGGGGGCTGTGTGCGGGGCGACACTGGGTCGGCCCGCGAAGGTGAAACGCGGCAGAAGCCGCCGATGGAACTGTACATGACCACGACATCATGCTGGTCGTCGCGGTGTCCTGAGGGGTAACGGAGACCACCCGTCCGGCTATTCCGACCGGCGATTTTTCCGATTCCCTGGCGCAACATCCGTCACACGAGTCATCATGTGTTGCAGCAACCACCTGGGTGGACGAGGTCGTAGGGGAAGACGCACCTCGCTCTCCGGGAGGTCACCGTGCCAACGCGTGGCGTCGTATACGTCCACTCGACCCCGCTCGCCGTGTGCTCGCACGTCGAGTGGGCGATCGCGCGCGTCCTAGCCGCGCCGGTCAACCTGCAGTGGACGGCTCAGCCCGTCGACCCCGGCGTACGCCGGGCCGAATGCGGGTGGACCGGTCGTCCGGGGACGGGCGCCGAGCTGGCTGCTGCCCTTCGGCAGTGGCCCATGATCCGTTTCGAGGTGACCGAGGAACCGAGTCCCGGCGCCGACGGCGAGCGCTTCATGTACGTGCCGGCACGCGGCCTGTTCCGGGCCACCGTCGGTGCGGCCGGCGACATCCAGCTCGGCGAGGACCGGCTACGGGCACTGATGACCGGCGCCCGCGCCCCGGAGGCGCTGGCGCACGCCCTCGACAAGGCGCTCGGCACCGCGTGGGACGCTGACCTGGAGCCCTACCGGTACGCCGGCGACGGCGCCCCGGTGACCTTGCTCACCCGGGTCGGCTGACCCGGCAGCCACCGACCCGGCCACCTGCCCGCACGTCGTCGGGGCGGTGACGCGGGGCGGCTGGCCAGTAAGGTCAAGTTGCCCCGATAAGGGTGAACTGGTGGGATGGGCGACGTGTCGATTCGCCCGCGCCGCGCAAGCGTCGCCGTCGCCGCCCTGACCGCCCTTCTCGTCTCCGGCTGCTCGGGTTCGCCGGACCGCCCCGCCCCGACGCCCGGCTCGGGCGGTACGTCCGCCGGCCCGAGCGCTCCCGGCGCGACACCGGCCGGTGACCCGGCCGACCCGGCCGTGCGGGCCGCCGCGCTGGTCGCCACGCTTCCCGACGAGGATCTGGTCGGCCAGGTGCTGATGCCGTACGCCTACGGCGACTCGGCGACGAAGGTCTCACCCGGCTCGGCGGCCGGCAACCGGGCGCTGGCCGGGGTCGACACCCCAGCCGAGATGATCGCCAAGTACCGGCTGGGCGGGCTGATCCTGGTCGGGTTCAGCGCCGACGACCCGACCAAGGGCAACCAGGAGACCAGCAACGTCGACAACCCGAAGCAGGTGCACGAGCTGACCGGCGGGCTGCGCGCCGCCGCCGGCCGGCTCGCCGCCGGCCCGGCGCCCTTCCTGATCGGCACCGACCAGGAGTACGGCGTTGTCACCCGGGTCACCGACGGGGTCACCGTGCTGCCCAGCGCCCTCGCGGCCGGGGCGGCCGGCAACCCGGCGCTCACCGAGGCCGCCTGGCGGGCCGCCGGCACCGAGCTGGCCGCCATGGGGATCAACGTCGACTTCGCTCCGGTGGCCGACGTGCTGGCCACCCGCAGCGCGGTGATCGGCTCCCGGTCGTACGGCGCGGACCCGAAGCAGGCCGCCGCACAGGTCGGGGGCGCGGTCCGTGGCCTGCAGGCGGCCGGGGTCGCGGCCACCTTGAAGCACTTCCCGGGACACGGCCACAGCGCCGACGACTCGCACCAGGACCTGCCGGTGCTCAGCCAGTCCGCAGCGGCGCTGCAGAGCGGCGCGTGGCCGCCGTTCACCGCCGGGATCGACGCCGGGGCGATGGCGGTGATGTCCGGCCACCTGGACGCGCGGGCCATCGACCCGGGCACCCCGGCGACCTTCTCGCACAAGCTGCTCACCGACGTGCTGCGTGGTCAGCTCGGTTTCAAGGGTGTGGTGATCACCGACGGCATGAACATGCCGCCGGCGAAGCGCTGGGCACCCGGCGAGGCCGCCGTCCGGGCGCTGAACGCCGGCAACGACCTGATCCTGATGACCCCGAACGTCGGTCAGGCGTACGACGGGCTGCTCGCCGCGCTGCGCGGCGGGTCGCTGGCCCGCCCCCGGCTGGTCGAGGCGGTCACCCGGGTGCTGACCATGAAGTTCCGGCTGGCGGCGCTCCCGCCCGCGCAGATGTCCACGCTCAACGCCCCGGCGCACCGCGCGGCGGCGGACGCGCTGGCCGCTGGCGCCGTCACCGTGCTGAAGGGCGCCTGCGGTGGCGCGGTGCGCGGACCGGTCACCGTCACCTCGTCCGGCGGCCGGGACGGCACCCGGGCCGCGCTCACCGCCGCGCTGACCGCCGCCGGGGTGCCGGTCAAGCCCAGCGGCGGCACGGTGGTGCACCTGGTCGGCTACGGCGACGGCACCGGCGACCTGCGCGCCGACGCCGCGGTCACCGTGGCCATGGACACCCCGTACGTCCTGGCCACGGCGGCGTCGCCGACGCTGCTGGCCACGTACTCCTCCAGCCGGGCGTCGATGACAGCGCTGGCCGCCGTGCTGGCCGGCAAGGCCCGCCCCGGCGGCCGGTCCCCGGTGGCCGTACCCGGGCTGCCCGCCACCACCTGCGCGGCCTGACCGATCGCGCCGGTTGCGCCGGCCGCCGGCAGCACCTGGGCGGCACCGCCCGTCCGGGTCAACGGCCGTCCCCGGCCACCGGCCGGTCGATGGCGGCGTCACCGGTGGGCGGGCGTGGCGGCGCGGTGTCCGTGCCCGTCCGGCGTGGCGCCGGTGGGGTGAGCAACCGCAACGGCGTCCCACCGACCGTGCCCGGCGACATCGGCGGCGGATCGTCGCTCGGCACCGTCCGTGCCAGCAGCGCCGCCAACCCGGCCCGGGTGGCAACGACCAGCAGCCGGTCGGTGCGCACCAGTGGCCGCCGCTGCGGCAGGGTCCAGATGGTCTGCCCCACCCGGCCAGTTCGCATGGCGATCACCCGGGCCTCGCGCGGACGGCTGATCTGCGGGCAGAA
Source organism: Micromonospora sp. NPDC005173 (assembly GCF_040608515.1). Classification (NCBI taxonomy): domain Bacteria; kingdom Bacillati; phylum Actinomycetota; class Actinomycetes; order Micromonosporales; family Micromonosporaceae; genus Micromonospora; species Micromonospora sp. NPDC005173. The sequence goes on along the minus strand of NZ_JBEXIK010000052.1, from coordinate 35,949 downwards.
CGTGCCCTCCACATCCGAGCCGGCCCCGACCGGCAGTTCGGCGACCAGCAGGACGCGCCGCCCCACCGAGATCGTGTCGATCACCTCACGGCCCATCATGGCCGCCGCGAACGCTGGTGCGGCCAGGTAGGAGACACTCCGTGAGTGGTTGATCCCGAAGGCGCGCTGCACCCGCTGCGCGAACCCCTCGTCGAACAGCCGCAGCACCACCCGCAGTGGAGCCGCCGTCTCGCCCGCCGCCGCGCGGTGCAGCGAGCGCCCGAGGAGCGCGGTCTCCAGGTTGGTCACATCGTCGGCGCAGAGCACCACCAGCGCCCGGCAGGTCGACACGGACGCCGCCCGCAACGTCTCCGGGCTGGACGCGTCGCCGATCAGGACCGGAATTCCCAGCTCCCGGGCCACCGCCACGCCGCGGGCCGTCGTCGCCCGGTCCACCGCCACCACGGTCAGGCCGAACGAGTGCAACTCCTGCACCACCCGGGTGCCGACGTTGCCCAGCCCGACCACGATCACGTGGTCGTCGAGCGGGTCGGTGAGCCGACCGGCCGCAACCGCCAGCCGGGCCCGCACCACCGAATCGACCACCAGCGCGGTCACCGTGGGGACCAGCGCCACGCCGGTGACCACCAGCAGCAGGGCGGTGATCTTCTCCACCGGTGATCCGGCCGGGTCCGCGTCCGCGCTGCCCAGGGCGGTCAGCAGCGTCAGGTAGCCGGCCTGCACCGGGTCCAGGTCCCGGGCCTGCCCGAGCAGCACGCTGCCAACGGCGAGCACCGCGGCTGTCGCGCCCAGCGCCAGGCGCAGGCGCCGGCCGAGCACCAACCGGGCGGTCCGCAGCAGCCGGCGGCGCGGTGGGGCCGGCGCCGACCGCCGGCGGCCGTACGCCCGCACCAGCACCAGGTCGGCTGCTTCCTCGTCGGCGGGGAGGGTGACCGGCTCGGGGCCGCTGGTGTCGGCCAGCGCGCAGACCACGTCCGCCGTGGCAGGGTCGAGCGCGGCGCGGCTGGCTGTTCGCAGCAGCTCGTCGTCGGGCAACCGCAGGTAGGTCGGCGTGTCATCGCCGAGCGTCGCGGCCACGAACGCCGGAGCGGCGATCTCCGACCCGGACAGCACCGCGCAGTCACCGAGCATGGTCGCCACGCCCTCGCCGAGCACCGGGTTGAACAGCCGCACGACGATCCGCACATCCGGATCGAACTCCCGGACGATCAGCGCGGCATCCACGTTGGCCACGTCGTCCGCGCTCACCAGCGCGACCGCGGCGGCCCCGCACACGCCCACCCGCTGCAGCACCTCGCTGGTCAGCCGGCGGGCCACCACCACCTCGGGGCGTAGGTCCGCGGCGGCCTCGGCGGCGAACTCGGCGATGTCCGGGGCGTGGTTGTCGGTCAGCGACGGCAACACCACGGTCACCGCCACGCCGTACCGGTCGACCAGTTCGTTGACCAGCCGGCGGGCCAGTGCGTTGTCCCCGCAGACCACGAACCGCCGACCGGAATCCAGATCGACGCCGTCCGCGCTCTCGTCGGGCACGCCCGCATGGTAGCCGTCGGCAACCAGTCCGCCGGGTCCCTGCGGTGGGCGGGAGTCGGGAAACCGGTCGCGCCGACCACCCGGGTCTGGCACGGTCGCGGCCATGAGTCAGGCGCAGGACTTCGAATGGGTGGAACGGGCCGACGGCACGGTGGTGATCACGCACCACGGGCGGGTGGCCACCACGCTGCGCGGCGGCCGGGCGGCGGAGTTCCTCGCCGAGGTGGACGACGACCCGCAGCTGGTGATGGCCCGCTGGACCGGCAACTACCGCCGGGGCAACGAGCGCACCGCCAAACAGCACCCCCGCAACCGGGCCTGAACGTCAGAAAGGGCCCCTTCACAAGAAGGGGCCCTTTCGCACACCGCTACAGCGGGATGTTGCCGTGCGCACCGCGGGCGGCCGGAGCGGCGGCCAGCGCCTCGGCGATCCGCCGGCGGGTCTCCGCCGGCTTGATCACGTCGTCCACCACGCCGATCTCCAGCGCCCGGTTGACCCCGCCCGCCGTGCGGGTCTGCTCCTCGATCAGCTGCGCGCGCAGCGTCTCCCGCTCCTCCGCCTGAGCGGCCGCCAGCTTCTTGCGGTACAGGATGTTGACCGCCGCGCTGGCACCCATCACCGCGACCTCCGCGTTCGGCCAGGCGAAGACCGCGGTGGCACCCAGCGAGCGGGAGTTCATCGCGATGTACGCGCCGCCGTACGCCTTGCGGGTCACCAGGGTCACCCGCGGCACCACCGCCTCGGCGAACGCGTGCAGCAACTTCGCACCGCGCCGCACCACGCCGTCCCACTCCTGGCCGAGGCCGGGAAGGTAGCCGGGCACGTCGACCAGCACGATCAGCGGCACGCCCAGCGAATCGCACATCCGCACGAACCGGGCCGCCTTCTCCGCGCTGGACGCGTCCAGGCAACCACCCAAACGCAGCGGGTTGTTGGCGATCACGCCGACCGTCCGGCCGCCGAAACGGCCCAGCGTCGTCACCACGTTCGGCGCCCACTTGGCGTGCAACTCCACACCCGGGGCGTCGAGCAGCGCCTTGACCACCGGCTTGACGTCGTACGCCCGGTTGGTCTCGGCCGGCATCTTGGCCGCCAGGTCGTGCCCGTCGGCGTCGGTGGCCGGCACGTCGTCGGGGGAGAGCCGGCCCTGGTGGCCGAGCAGCGCGGCGAGCTTGCGCGACTCGGTCATCGCCGCCTCGTCGTCGGCGCAGGTCACGTGCACCACCCCGGAGCGCCGGCCGTGCGGCTCGGGGCCACCCAGGCGCTCCATGTCGACCTGCTCGCCGGTGACGCTACGGACCACCTCGGGCCCGGTCACGAAGATCCGCCCGGCGCCGCTCATCACCACGATGTCGGTCAGCGCCGGCCCGTACGCCGCACCACCCGCCGCCGGCCCGAGCACCACGGAGATCTGCGGCACCCGGCCCGACGCGCGGACCATTGCCGCGAAGACCTGCCCCACCGCGTCGAGCGCGACCACGCCCTCGGCCAGCCGCGCACCACCGGAGTGCCAGAGGCCCAGCACCGGCACCCGCTCCCGGACGGCGGTGTCGATCGCGTCGACGACGTGCCGGCACCCGTCGGTGCCCATCGCGCCGCCCATCCGGGTGGCGTCGGTGGCGTACGCGATGGCCGGCGTGCCCTCGATCTCGCCGCGCGCCCAGAGCACCCCGGAACTGTCCCGGGGTGCCAGCAGGCGCAGCGAGCCGGCGTCGAACAGGGCCCGGAGCCGGACCTCGGGATCCCGGTAGTCCACGGTGGATGTGTCCGCACCGACGGCGGTGGTGGTCACGTCAGCCTCCAAGGCTGTGGGTTTCAGGCCCGCGTGAAGACGAGAGCCACGTTGTGGCCGCCGAAGCCGAACGCGTTGTTCAACGCGGCGGGGATCTCCATGTGGCGCGCCTTCTGGGCGGCCACCTCCAGGGTGAGGCCGTCCTCCGGGTCGTCGAGGTTGATCGTCGGAGGAACGACACCGTCGCGGATGGCGAGGATCGTGGCTATCGACTCCAGCGCGCCGGCCGCACCGAGCAGGTGACCGGTCATCGACTTGGTCGCGGCAAGCACCGGGTGATCGCCGAGCGCCTTGTGCAGCGCGCCGATCTCCAGCATGTCGCCGACCGGGGTCGAGGTGGCGTGCGCGTTGACGTGCACGATGTCCCGCTTGGCCACGTCCGCGTCCGCGATCGCCTTCGCGATGGCCCGGACGGCGCCCTCGCCCTCGGCGTGCGGCTGCACGATGTCGTACGCGTCGGAGGTGATCCCCGCGCCGGCGAGGCGCGCGTACACCCGGGCGCCCCGGGCGGCGGCGTGCTCGGCCCGCTCCAGCACCACGATGCCGGCGCCCTCGCCGAGGACGAAGCCATCGCGGCCCTTGTCCCAAGGGCGGGAGGCCCGCTCCGGGTCGTCGTTGCGGGTCGACATGGCCCGCATCGAGCTGAACCCGGCGATCGGCAGCGGGTGGATGACCGCCTCGGTGCCGCCGGCCACCACCACGTCGGCCCGGCCGGCGCGGATGATGTCCAGGCCGAGCGCGATGGCCTCGGCGCCGGTGGCGCAGGCGCTGGCCACCGAGTGCACGCCGGCCTTGGCGCCCAGTTCCAGCCCGACCCAGGCGGCCGGACCGTTCGGCATCAGCATCGGGATGGTGTGCGGGGAGACCCGCCGCGGCCCGGATGCCTCCAGGATGTCGTCCTGGGCGAGCAGGGTGGTGGCGCCGCCGATGCCGGAACCGACGCTGACGGCCAGCCGCTCCCCGTCGAGGCCGGAGTCGGCCAGGCCGGCGTCCGCCCAGGCCTGCTGCGCGGCGATGATGGCGATCGCCTCCGAGCGGTCCAGCCGGCGCAGCCGGACCCGGTCCAGCACCTCGGACGGATCCACGGCCAGCTGGGCGGCGATCCGGACCGGCAGTTGCGCGGCCCACTCCTGGGTGAGGGCACTCACCCCGGAGCGGCCGGCGAGCATTGCGTCCCAGGTCGACGCGACGTCCCCGCCGAGCGGGGTCGTCGCGCCGAGCCCGGTGACGACGACGTCAGGACGACTCATGATCAGGACTGCGCCTCGATGTAGCTGACGGCGTCTCCGACGGTCTTGAGGTTCTGCACCTCGTTGTCCGGGATCTTGACGCCGAACTTCTCCTCGGCCGCCACCACGACCTCCACCATGGAGAGCGAGTCGACATCGAGGTCGTCGGTGAAGGACTTCCCCTCGGCCACGTCGTCCGGGTTCACCCCGGCAACCTCTTCGAGGATCTCGGCGAGGCCGGTGGTGATCTCGTCACGGGTCATTGCGGTTGGTTCCTTTCATCGGGGGTTCTCCGGCGGCTGGCGTCGCCAGCCGCCACTCCTCGGCGCGTACGCGCCGGAGGGGGTCTTCAGGGGCAGCGGATGACCTGACCGGCGTAGGTCAGGCCACCGCCGAAGCCGAACAGCAGCACCGGTGCGCCCGAGGGCACCTCCCGCCGCTCGACCAGCTTGGACAGGGCCAGCGGCACGCTCGCCGCCGAGGTGTTGCCGGACTCGACGATGTCCTTCGCGATGATCGCGTTGGGAATGTTGAGCCGCTTGGCGATGCCGTCGATGATCCGGCCGTTGGCCTGGTGCGGCACGAACGCGGCCAGCTCCGACGGGTCGACCCCGGCCCGCTCGCACGCCTGCAGGGCCAGCGGCGCCAGCGCGGTGGTGGCCCAGCGGAACACGGCCTGCCCCTCCTGCTGGATGTACGGCCGCCAGCCCTCGATGCGGACCGCGTCGCTCTTCTCCGGCACCGAACCCCAGATCACCGGACCGATCCCGGCCGGCTCGTCGTCGGCGGTCGCGGTGACCACCGCCGCGCCGGCGCCGTCAGCGAAGATGATGCAGGTGGAGCGGTCGGTCCAGTCGGTGAAGTCGGAGAGCTTCTCGGCGCCGATGACGATCGCGTTGCGCGATGCCCCGGCCCGGATGGCGTGGTCGACGGTGCCCAGCGCGTAGCCGAAGCCCGAGCAGGCGGTGTTGACGTCGTACGCGCCCGGCGCGGTGATGCCCAGCTTGGCGGCGACCCGGCAGGCCACGTTGGGGCTGCGGTCGACCGAGGAGCAGGTGGCGACCACGACGAGGTCGATGTCGGCGGCGGTCAGGCCGGAGTTGGCCAGCGCCTTGCCGGCGGCGGCGGTGGCCATGTCGGCCACCGTCTCACTGTCGGCGATCCGCCGGGTGACGATGCCGACCCGGTCCCGGATCCACTCGTCGTTGGTGTCCACGAGTTGGGCGATCTCGTCGTTGGTCACCACCCGGGAGGGCTGGTAGTGCCCCATCGAGACGATGCGACTGCCAGTCATGAGTGTCCTCCGATGCGGGCGAGCGGTTGGCCCGGCGCGACCGGGTCGTCGTGGTGGGCGAGCCATTCGGTGAGGATGCCGCCCTGGTGCGCGGCCACCTCGACCGGCCCTTGGCGGGTGCCGACGTGCCCGATGACCTGGCCGACGCGGATCGTCTCGCCCTCGGTCAGGTCATCGGCCGGGGCGAAGGTGCCGGCGGACGGTGCCACCACCACGCGGAACTGCATGGTGGGCTCGTGGCTGGGCGCCATGCCGTGCCGGGCGATCAGGTCGCGCGCGGCCGGCAGGTCGTCCGGGGTGTTCAGGGTGACGATCTCCGGGGCGCCGTCGCCCTTCAGCTCTCGCTTGACCAGCCCGGCGAGCGTGCCGGCCGGGGGCAGCTCGATCACGCCGGTCACCCCGAGGTCGGCCAGCGTGCGCATGCACAGATCCCAGCGCACCGGGGCGGTGACCTGGCGGACCAGGCGCTGCACCATGTCCCGGCCGTGGTTGACGGCAGCGCCGTCAAGGTTCGACAGCAGGATCCGGGCCGGGTCGGCCGGGGTGATCCCGGCGGCGACGGCGGCCAGCGCGGTCTCGGCCGGGGCCATGTACGGGGTGTGGAACGCGCCGGCCACCTGAAGCCGGATGATCCGGGTCTTCGCTGGCGGATCGGCGGCGAGCTTGTCCAGCCCGTCCAGCGCACCGGCGGCGACGATCTGCCCGGCGCCGTTGCGGTTGGCCGGGTGCAGCCCGTGTGCGGCGATCGCGGCGAGCACCTCGTCCGGGTCGCCGCCGAGGACGGCCGCCATCCCGGTCGGTTCGAGCGCGCACGCGGCAGCCATCTCTCGGCCGCGCACGCCGGCGAGGGTGATCGCGGCCTCGGCCGGCAGCACTCCGGCCAGCGCGGCGGCGCCCAGCTCGCCGACGCTGTGCCCGGCGGTGAGCGTCACGTCGTACAGCGGGAGGTGCTCGGCGGCGAGGAGGGCCGCGGCGACCAGCAGTGGCTGGGTGCGGGCGGTGTCCTTGATCTCGTCGGCGTCGGCGGCGGTGCCGAGGTGCAGCAGGTCGACCCCGGCCAACGCTGACCACCAGCGCAGGCGCGCCTCGGTGCCGGTCAGGTCGAGCCAGGGGGTCAGGAAGCCGGGTTTCTGAGAACCCTGGCCGGGACTAAGTACGGCGAGCACGCCTATGACTCTCCCGGATACGCGTGGGTAACGCTGTGCCGGCCCCGACCAAACCGCACTAGGACCTTTGGAGGGTTCCTACAAAGATCGGCGGTGGTCGTCGCCGGTTTGGGCGGATTTCCGGACGGCCGGGGTCAATGTCTGGGTCGGGACGGGCGAGGTTACCGAGACCACCGGATCCAGCCGGCCGACGGTCAGCGCCACCTGGAGGGTGAACGCGTCCCGGGGAGTCAGCGGCGAGAAGCTGGTCACGTCGGCGATCCGGCGCAGCCGGTACCGCACCGTGTTCGGGTGCACGAACAGCGCACGGGCGGCGCTCTCCAACGTGCCACCGGCAGCCAGGAACGCGTCCAGGGTCTCCAGCAGCTCGCCGCCGGCGCGCACCAGCGTCGCGTACACGTCGTGCCGCAACCGGCGGCGGGCCTCAGCGTCGCCGGCGAGCGCCCGCTCCGGCAACAGCTCCGCGGCCAGCACGGGCCGGGGAGCGGTCGGCCACGCCGGCGCCGCCCGGAAGCCGGACAGCGCGGCCCGCGCCGATTCCGTGGCCTCGTCCAAACTGGGTACGGCCGGACCGACCACCACGGGGCCGTCGCCGAACGCGCTCAGCAGCTTGCCGGTGGCGGCCAGCGGGTCCGCCGCGCCGCCCAGCACGATCACCAGCCGGTCGCCGTGCACCCCGCCGATCACCTCCACGCCGATCCGGCGGGCCAGCCGGTAGACCACGTGCAGCACGGCGGAGACATCGCCACCGGGGGAGCGGCCCACCGCCACCGCGACCGGCGGCGCGTCCGCCCAACCCAGTGCGGCGGCCCGGCTGGCCAGCACGTCGGGCGAGTCACCGCGCAGCAGCGCGTCGACCAGCAGCGCCTGCAACCGGGCGTCCCACGCGCCGCGTGACTCGGCCGCCCGCGCGTACACCCGGGCCGCGGCGAACGCGATCTCCCGGGAGAAGCGCAGCACCGCCTCGCGCAGTTGGTGCTCCTCGCCCTCGGCGGCCAGGTGTGACACCTGCTCCTCGACCACGTCGATGGTCACCTTGATCAGCGCCACGGTCTGCTGAAGGGTGATCGACCGGGCCAGCGCCTGCGGGGCGGCGGCGAAGACCTCGTCGGAGACCTCCTGGGTGCTGTCCGCCGTGCCGCCGCCCTCGCGCAGCCACTGCACCAGCGACTGAGCGCCGGCCTGGGCCACCAGCATCACCCAGGAGCGCTGGTCGGCCGGCAGGGCGCGGAACCAGGGCAGCGTCTCGTCCATGCGGGCGACGCTGGCAGTGGCCAGCGACCCCGCTGCCCGCTCGATCCGGCGCAGCGTGGCCGTCAGCTCCCCACCCCCCGGCGTACTCCCCACACCACCAGCCTGGCACGTCCTGACCTGGATCTTCACGCCGGGCTGGCTGGTCCGGGCTCAGGATGGCGGGGCAGGGGCGGGCAGGCCCAGCTCCTGGGCCAGGATCGCGGCCTGCACCCGGCTGCGCAGGTCCAGCTTCGCCAGGATCCGGCTCACGTGTGTCTTGGTGGTGCTCTCCGCCATCACGAGCCGGTCGGCGATCTGCTGGTTCGACAGGCCCAGGCCGAGGCAGGCCAGCACGTCGCGTTCGCGCGGGGTGAGCGTTTCCAGCGCCGCCCGGGTGGCCGCCGACGCGCCCGGCGCGGTGGCCGCGAAGGCCGCGATCAACCGGCGGGTCACCGCGGGGGCGATGAACCCGTCACCGCGCGCCACCGTCCGCACCGCCGCGACGAGCCCCGGGGCGTCGGTGTCCTTGAGCAGGAAACCGGCCGCGCCAGCGCGCAGCGCGCCGAAGACGTACTCGTCCAGGTCGAAGGTGGTGAGCACCAGCACGTCGGCGAGCTCTTCGGCCACGATCGCCCGGGTGGCGGAGATCCCGTCCCGGAGCGGCATCTGGATGTCGAGCACCGCCACGTCGGGGCGCAGCTCCCGGCACAGCCGGACCGCCTCGTCGCCGTCGCCCGCCTCGCCGACCACCTCGACGCCCGGCGAGCCGGCCAGGATCAGCCTCAGCCCGGCCCGTACCGCCGGCTGGTCGTCGGCCAGCACCACCCGTACCGATGGCTCCGCAGCGCCGACGCCAGCCGGTTCCCGGGCCGACGCGGTCATCCGTCCTCCCGGGTGGGCAGCGCCGCCCGGACCTGCCAGCGGCCGTCGTGCGGTCCGGCGCTGAACCGGCCCGCCAGCAGCGTGGCGCGCTCCCGCATGCCGATCAGCCCGGCACCGGCGCCGGGCAGCCCGGCCCCGCCCCGGCGGACCGGGTTCTCCACCGTCAGCACCACCTCCGCCGGCCGGTACGCGATGGTCAGCTCCGCCTCGCCCGCGCCGTGCTTGAGCGCGTTGGTCAGCGACTCCTGCACGATCCGGTACGCCGCGAGATCCACCCCCACCGGCAGCGGGCCCGGCGTGCCGTCGGTGCGGACCCGCACCGCGAGGCCGGCGGCCCGGATCCGCTCGACCAGCCGGTCCGCCTCGGCGAGCCGCGCGGTGACCGCCTCCGGCAGCGCGCCGCCGTCGGCCCCCGGCGCCCGGCCGCCGCCGGCCCCCGGCGCCCGGCCGCCGCCGGAGCCCGGCTCCCGCAGCAGCTCGATCATCTGCCGCATCTCCGCCAGGCCCTGCACGCTGCTCTCCCGGATCACCCGCAACGCCGACTCGACCTGGCCGCGGTCCAGCCCCTTCACCGACAGCACGGCGGTGGCGTGGATGGCAACCGCGCTGAGGTGGTTGGCGACCAGGTCGTGCAGCTCCCGGGCCATCCGGGCCCGCTCGGCGCTGACCGCCTGCCAGCGGTCCAGCTCGACCAGGCGGGCGGTCTGCTCGGCCCGGGCCCGCTCGGCGGCGGCCTGGTCGCGGTACTGCCGCACGCTGACCCCGGTCAGCACCGGCAGCAGGCCGGCGAGCACCACCGGCACCCCGACGGCGACCCCACGCCACTGGTCGAAGATGAGCACGCCGACCACCGCGCCGACCAGACTCAGCCCGATGGTCACCCGCAGCAGCCACCGCCACAGCCGGGGCGGGCCGTACACGCAGGCGTCGTAGAGCACCTGGGTGTAGATCAGGATCGTCCCCAGCGAGCCGCCGAGCGCGGTGTCCGCGACCAGCGCCCCGGTGCCGACGGCCAGGCTGGTGCGCGGGGCGACGCGGCGCAGGCCCACGGCCACGCACATCGCCAGCAGCGGCGGCAGGTACAGCGCGGGCGGCACCTCCGGGTGCGGACGGATCTGCGGTTGCCAACCGAGGGCCCACAGCACCAGGCCGCCGGCCAGCGACGCGCCGGCCAGGGTGAGGTCCCGGCCGCGGGTGCCGGAGCCGAGCCACGGTGGCGGTCGCATGCCCCCGATCCCACCACAGCCGCCGACCGTCGGACTCCGCCCCCGGGACGACCTGGCCGGCCCCGGCATGCGCCGAAAGGGGTACGCCCACCACGCGCCGATCCGGCCAGAATGATCATCATGACTCCTGCAGAGACCACAGCCGCACTCGCCCGAGAGATCGACAGCACCTGCCGGCTGACCGGACAGTTCGTGCTCCGCTCCGGGCGGACCGCCGACGAGTACTTCGACAAGTACCGGTTCGAGGCGGATCCCCGCCTGCTGGACCGGGTGGCTGCCCACCTCGCGCACCTGGTCCCGACCGGCACCGAGGTGCTGGCTGGACTGGAGCTGGGCGGGATCCCGGTGGTGACCGCGCTCGGCCGGCACACCGGGCTGCCCTGCGCCTTCGTCCGGAAGACCGCCAAGCCGTACGGCACGGCCCGGCTGGCCGAGGGGGCGGAGCTGGCCGGCCGACGGGTGCTGGTGGTCGAGGACGTGGTCACCTCCGGTGGGCAGGTGGTCAGCTCCACCGGGCAGCTGCGCGAGCTGGGCGCCCGGGTCGATCACGCGCTCTGCGTGATCGACCGCGCGGAGGGTGGCGCTGCCCTGCTGGCCGAGCAGGGCGTGGCGCTGCGGGCACTGTTCACCCGCGCCGACCTGGAGGCCCACCGGACCCGTTGACCCGCTCCGGCGGTGCCGCCCGCACCGACCGTCAACGGCGGCGGGTCCACCGAAGGACGGACCCGGATCTCCTCTTCCACGTCGAGGCTCGGACCCCGCCGAGCGGCGACGCTGGGTGACGGAACGGGGAGGTCGACGTGTTGGTCGCGGTGATCATCGGATGTGAGATCGGGTTCTGGGTGGTGCTCGCCGCCGGGCTGGTGGCCCGCTACCCGCTGCGCAGGCCACGGCTGGGCGCGGCGCTGCTGGTCTGCGTACCCCTGGTGGACCTGGCGTTGCTCGCGGCGACGGTGATCGACCTGCGCCGCGGCGCGACCGCCGGCTTCAGTCATGGTCTTGCCGCCGCCTACCTGGGCTTCTCGGTGGCCTTCGGCCATTCGATGGTGCGTTGGGCGGACCAACGCTTCGCCCACCGGTTCGCCGGCGGTCCGCCGCCGGTCCGGCCGCCCCGCCACGGCTGGGCGCGCACCCGTTACGAGTGGCGTGAGTGGGCCAAGGCTCTGCTCGGCTGGGTCATCGCCTGCGGTCTGCTCGGCGCCGCGATCCTCTGGGTGAACGACGCGGAAAGGACCCGCGAACTGGTGGGCTGGATTCAGAGGCTCACCGTCGCCATCGTGATCTGGCTGGTCGCCTTCCCGGTCTGGGAGACCCTGTTCCCGCGCCGCCCGAAGCGCTGACCCCGGGGTACGCCGTGCACGACCCGTCGGTCCCGGCCAGTACGGTGTCAGGGCACGTCGGGGGAGCACCCGGGGGTGAGTGCGAGCGTGAGGAGACCGGGGATGGCGCATGGGGAGGCCGATCACGGCTGCGCCCAGGGCGAGCCCTGCCGGCCGGGGCACGACCCGCAGTCGGCTGCCAAGCACCGTCGGCCGGTCGGTGGCGTGCCGCCCCATCCGGCGGAGCCGCTCGCCGCTCGGCCCGACGAGGAGACCTCGCTCCCGCGCCAGCGGTCCGGCGAGCCGGCGGCCCTCGGCGAGCCGGAGCCCGACATCGCCGCTGGTTGCCTCAGCGACCTACCCGGCTGGGCGGGCGCGCACCGGCACGGCCCGGTCCGGCCACGGCAGCGGGCCACCCGCCGGGAGCGCCCGCCGCGCCGTTGGTGCTGACCACCCGGCCGTGCGGCGGCGGCCAGCCGTGACACGGTCCCGCTGGCGCAGGCCCGCGGACGCGCGCCGCCTCGTCGAGGCGGGCCACGCCGGGGCAAGCTGATCCTGGAGGTCCGACCGGCAGTGCGCGGGCCCGGCGGTGGGTCAGCGGGTGCGGCGGCGGATCAGCAGCGCGATCCCGGCGAGGCCGACCGTGATGGTCAACATCACCGCGACGTTGAGCAGCAGCAGTCGCTGCAACTCGCCGAGCGCCTCGTCGAGGTCCTTGGCCGGGTCGAGAGTGTCCTCCGGGAGCACCCGCTCGCCGCCACCGACGCCGCCGCTGACCGTGTCGAACTGCCGCTCCAGAGGCACCCCGGCGGTGCGCAGCGTCTCGGACATGCTGAGCCGGCCGAGGAACCAACCGGCGCTCGTCTTGCGCCCGTCCGGCTGCTTCGCCGGCCGGTGGATGCGCGGGCCGCCGACGGCCTTGGGGTAGAGGTCGTAGGTCTGCTTCGGCGTCTCCCCGACGAGCACCACGACGGTGTACTTCGGACCGAGGTTGGCCGCCTTCGGCCCGGTCGGCTGGCCGGTGCGTCCGAGGAAGTTGACCTGGTCGATGACCGCCACCACGTGCGTGGGCTGCGTGTCCGCGCGCAGCCGCAGCGGCTCGGACAGCCCCACGCCGGTGATGTCCACCCCGGCCGGTGCCGGCTTCGGTGCCGCCGTTGCCGGACCGGCGGTGCCGAGCGACAGGAGTGCCGCCGTCAGCGTGCCGGTCAGCACGGCGGCCCCGCGCCTCATCTGTCGGACCATCCCGCCTCCTCGCCCCGTTCGATGGATGGCTTCGCCGTGACGTCCGGATCGATTGGTCGGTGGCGGGACCGACCGGGCGGTCGGAGCCACTCTCACAGAGTCGCAGAACGTCGATGATTTACAGCTTGTGGAACAGTAATTGGAACTATCTGCGATCTCTGCTCGACTAATGAGGAGCTGTTTGATCAGCGGGCGGATCGTACCCTTACGGAGGGGTTCATGGGGGGCAGGGTTACACGTTTGGCGCGGGTCGTGCCAGTGGTGCTCGGCGTGGCGTTCGGTGTGTCGTTGCTGGTTCCGGCGACGCCGGCGGCTGCGCACAACTCACTGACGGGCAGCGACCCGCGCGACGGTGCCCGGGTGGCCACCGCGCCCACCCGGATCGAGCTCCGTTTCCTGGCCAAGCCGGCCCCGGCCACGACGAAGATCACAGTAACCGGACCGGACAATGTGGTCGCTGGCGGCCCGCCGGTCTTCGACGGCAGCCGGGTGCGTGTGCCGTTCCGGCCCGGTGCCGCAGGGCTCTACATCGTCGGTTACCAGGTCGCCTCCGGTGACGGGCATCCGGTGAAGGGCGAGGTGCGGTTCACCCTCACCACCGGCACGGCCGCCGACCCGTCCGCGCCCGCCGGTGGCATCGCACCGACCGCCGCGGCGGCGGGTCCGACCGCAGAGGTGGCGCCCTCGGGGACGCCCGACGCCACCGCGACCGTCGGCGCGACTCCGGCGGGCACCCCGGTGCCGACCGCGCAGGAGAGCAGCCAGCTGCGCGGCTGGCTGTGGACGGTCGCGGCGGCTCTGCTGGTGGGCGCGTTCGTCGTCGGGTTGCAGCGACGGTACCGAGCCCGGCGCCGCTGACCGACGGCGAACACCACGCGCGGCTGGCCGGCCGGGCACCAGCCTGGCTGGCTGGCTGGCGGCCGACGGTCAGACCAGGCGGAGCCGGGCGGCGCGCATTCGGGTCAGGGTGCGCTCTCGACCGAGCACCTCCAGCGACTCGAACAGCGGCAGGCCCACGGTGCGACCGGTGACCGCGACCCGGACCGGCGCCTGCGTCTTGCCGAGCTTGAGGCCGCGCTCGGCGCCGACCGCCTCCAGCGTCGACTTCAGCGACTCGGCGTCCCAGGACTCCAGCGCGTCGAACGCCACGATGGCGGCGTCCAGCAGTTCGGCGGAGCCGTCCTTCATGGTCTTGGCCCAGGCGGCCTCGTCGATCAACGGTGACGCCAGGAACAGGAAGTCGACGTTCGGCACGATCTCGCTGAGCACCGTGATCCGGGTCTGGGCCAGCGGCGCCACGGCAGCGAACGCCTCGGCGTCGAACTCCTCGGGCTGCCACGGCGGCGGCGCGATGGTCCCGGTGCCGGTCAGCCACGGCTGGCAGGCGTCGATGAACTCGGCCACCGGCAGCGCACGGATGTAGTCGCCGTTGAACGCGCGCAGCTTCTTCTCGTCGAAGAACGCCGAGGAGGCGTTGACGTCCTCCAGCCGGAACTCGTCCTCGATCACCGACCAGGGGACGATCTCCCGGTCCCCGGAGGGCGCCCAGCCGAGCAGCATCAGGTAGTTGCGCATCGCGTCGGCGAGGTAGCCCTCGTCCCGGTACGCCTCCAGGGCGACCTTGTCCCGGCGCTTGGAGAGCTTCTGCCGCTTCTCGTTGACCACCACCGGCACGTGGGCCCAGATCGGCGGCTTGACCCCGAGGGCGTCCCAGAGCAGCTGCTGCTTGGGAGCGTTGGGCAGGTGCTCCTCGGCCCGGATCACGTGGGTGATCCCCATGGTCATGTCGTCGACGACGTTGGCCAGCAGGAAGACCGGCGAACCGTCGCCCCGGGCGATGACGAAGTCCTCGATCAGGCGGTTCTCGAAGGTGGGCTCGCCGCGGATCAGGTCGACCACCACGGTCGCGCCCTCGTCGGGCGTACGGAAGCGCAGCGCCCGCCCCTCACCCGGGCCGAGGCCGAGGTCGCGGTGGTAGCCGTCGTAGCCCTGGTACTGCGAGCCGGTGCGGGCCTGCACGTCCTCGCGGGTGCAGTCGCAGTAGTACGCGCGGCCCGAGTCGTAGAGCCGGGCGGCGGCGGCCCGGTGCTCGCCAGCGTTCTGCGACTGGAAGTACGGCCCCTCGTAGCTGCCGCGGGAGATGCCGATCCAGTCCAGCGCGGAGAGGATGCCCTCGGTCCATTCGGGCTTGTTGCGGGCCGCGTCGGTGTCCTCGACGCGCAGCACGAACACCCCGCCCTGCTGCTTGGCGTAGATCCAGTTCTGCAGCGCCGAGCGGGCGCCGCCGACATGGAACATACCGGTCGGGGAGGGGGCGAAGCGCACACGTACCGTCACGTGCCCCAGCCTACGGCGGTCGGCGACCGCTTTTCGCCACGGCCCCCTCTCACGGGACTGAGCGGATCTTGACGACCAGGGCGCTGCCGACCAGGGTGACCGCGGCGGTGACCGCGTAGAGCGTCGGATAGCCGCCAAGGTGGACCACGAGCGGGGCGGAGAGTGCTGGGCCGAGCACCTGCGGCGCCGAGTTGGCGATGTTGATCACGCCGAGGTCCTTGGCCCGGTCGGTGGCCCGGGGCAGCACCTGGGTGATCAGCGCGGCGTCCACCGCGAGGTAGACGCCGTACCCGGCGCCGAGCAGCAGCGCCGCGACGATCGCCATCGGCCAGACCGGCGCGACCGCGAGCAGCAGCGCTGCTACCGCCATGATCAGTCCGGACACGATCACGTAGATCTTGCGCCGCCCGGAGCGGTCCGACAGCCGGCCGGCGACCACCGCGGTCAGCATCATGCCGAGCGTGTAGAGCAGGATCAGCACGAGCAGGCCACCCTCGGGGTCGGGGTGGCGCACCCCGTCGGTGAGGAAGTACAGCAGGTAGAGGGTGCCCAGCGCGTTGCCGAGCTGGACCAGGAACCGGGTGATCCAGGCCCAGGCGAAGTCCGGGTGCCGGCGCGGGTTGATCCACATCGAGGTCAGCAGCGCCCGCGCCCGCAGCGCCGGCCGGTGCGCGCGGGGCAGCGGGTCGTCGGTGGTGAACAGCGCGAACGGCAGTGACAGCAGCAGGATGGCCACCGCGATGGCCAGGTAGCCGGCGGCGTTGCCGGTGACGACGGCGGTGACCAGCACCGCGCCGAGCACCAGCCCGAGCGCCTGCGGGATGCCCACCCAGCCGGAGACCCCGCCGCGCTGCACCACCGGCACCCGGTCCGGGATGGCCGCGGTGAGGCTGGCCAGCATCGCGTTGAAGCAGACCTGTGCGGCGACCCAGGCGAGGGCGACGCCCAGGATGGTCCGCTGCTGGGCCAGCAGCATCAGGGCCGCCGCGCCGACCAGTGCGCCGCCGGCGGTCCAGACGTGCCGGCGGCCGAACTCCCGGCCGGCCACCCGCAGGCAGGTCCGGTCGGAGAGCGCGCCCGCGAGGGGGTTGGCCAGCACCGCGGCCAGCGCGCCCAGGCCGGTGACCACCGCCAGCATGGTCTCCTTGTCGCCCGGCGCGATCTGCTTGACCTGCTGCGGCAACAGCACCTGGATCGGCGTGAAGAACGCCATCCACACCCCGAGGTTGGCCGCGAAGATCAACCCGATCCAGCCGCGCCGCACCGGCACGGTCGGCTCGGCGAGCGCGGCTGGCAGCGACGCCGGGGTCGGGTCGAGGGTGGTCACCGGGCCGACCCCGGCCGGCTGGCCGCGATCACGTCCCGCAGCCAGGTGTACGAGGACTTCGGCGTGCGGGTCTGAGTGGCGTAGTCGACGTGCACCAGACCGAAGCGCTTGGTGAACCCCTCGGCCCACTCCCAGTTGTCCAGCAGCGACCAGACGAAGTACCCGCGTACGTCCACCCCGTCGTCGATGGCGGCCCGCACCGCCCGCAGGTGCCCGTCGAGGTAGGCGATCCGGTCCGGGTCCGACACCCGTCCGTCCGGGTCCGGGGTGTCGTCGTACGCGCAGCCGCTCTCGGTGATCTCGATGGGCGGCAGCGCGTCGCCGTACGTGTCGCGCAGCCAGCCGAGCAGGTCGTGCAGCCCGTCGGGGACCACCGGCCAGTCGAAGGCGGTGCGCGGGTAACCCTCCAGCGGGACCAGCTCGAACGGCAGTGGCGAGCCCTCCTCGGCGGCCCGTACACCGGTTGGGTTGTAGTAGTTGACCCCGAGCGCGTCGATCGGCGCGGCGATCGTGTCCAGGTCGCCGGGGTGGATCACGCTGGCGTCGAAGCCGGGCAGCTCCGGGTAGCCGCGGCCGAGCAGCGGGTCGGTGAAGAGCCGGTTGTGCAGGGCCTGGTACGCCTCCCCGGCGGCCCGGTCGGCGTCGCTGTCACCGAGCCCCCGCACCGGGGAGTAGTTGTTGGCGATCGCCACCGGGCTGGCGGTGCGGGTCCGCAGTGCGGCGACCGCGAGCCCGTGGCCGAGCAGTTGGTGGTGGGCGACCGGGAAGGCGTCGAAGAGCAACATCCGGCCGGGGGCGTGCACACCCAGGCCGTAGCCGAAGCTCATGTGGACGAACGGCTCGTTCAGGGTGATCCAGAGCCGGACCCGGTCGCCGAGCCGGGCGGCGGTCTTCTCGGCGTACTCGGCGAACCGGGCGGCGGTGTCGCGGTGCAGCCAGCCACCGGCGTCCTCGAGCGGTTGGGGCAGGTCCCAGTGGTAGAGGGTGGCCACCGGGTCGATGCCGGCGGCCAGCAGGTCGTCCACCAGCCGGTCGTAGAAGTCCAGGCCGGCCGTGTTGGCCGCGCCGGAGCCGGTGGGCTGTACCCGGGGCCAGGCGATGGAGAACCGGTATCCCGAGACGCCCAACCCGGCCAGCAGCGCGACGTCCTCGGTGTGCCGGTGGTAGTGGTCGCAGGCCACCTCGCCGGTGCTGCCGTCGCTGATCCGGCCCGGGGAGTGGGCGAAGGTGTCCCAGATGGACGGCCCGCGTCCGTCGGCTGTGGTGGCCCCCTCGATCTGGTGGGCGGACGTGCTGACGCCCCAGCGGAAGCCGGCGGGGAACTCGGGCATCGGTGCGGTCGACATGCGCCCTCCCGGTCAACGTGAAATGTGCTCGGGACTCTAGGGCGCTCCGAATGAATGCGCCATAGGCCGGGATGGCGAGATGCGCAATGGTTGATCGGCGTGTCTTTTTCCAAACCCGTCCAGGTACGTCCAATTTTGCGCATAGAGTGCCGATATCGTGGGATGTCCTCACTGGAGGAAGACGGAAATGATCCTCGTGGAACGAAGTGCGCACGTGGCGGCGCCGATTGAAGTGGTCTGGGACGTCGTACAGCGGGCCGAGCAGTTGCCGGCCTGGCTGGCGGGGGTCCGCGCGGCCGAAGTGCTCTCGGGAGAGGGCTTCGGCCGGCGGCAGTTGGTCCAGGCGGGGCGCGGCTCGGCGCATGAGGCCGAGGTGATCGCCTACCAGGAGCCGACCTTGATCGGTTGGCGGGAACGGGCCAAGGGCGCCGGTGCCCGTGCGGAGGCGCGCACCGAGATCTACGTCCAGCTCACTCCCGATGAGGAGGAGGAGGGCGGGACCATCGTGCGGCTCATCGTGGTCCGCTGGCCGGCCGGTCCGGTCAAGGCGGCCCTGCTGCGCCTCGGGCTGCGTCGGGTCGGCGCCGACCTCGAGGACTCGCTCGCCCGGCTGACCGACCTGGCCGCCGTCGGCTGACCGCCGAACCCCGGCGTCACCCGCCCCGGCGGTGGCCCCGGGTCCCCGCCAGGGACCCCGGACCGCCGCCGCCCCATCTCACCCGCCGTCCGCCCGGTCGATCGGGGAGCACGGGGCGAGGGTGCGGGTGCACCAAAAAGGGCCCGGCGCGGGTGCGCCGGGCCCTTCCTGGGTGGTGCTGGGTCAGCTGTCGCCGCCGGTCTCGCCGACCGGGGCGGCGTTGACGTCGTCGATCGCGTACTTCTTCGCGGCCTCGGCCGGCACGGTGGCCGCCACCGCGCCGCTGCGGGCCAACTGCCGCAGCGTGGCAACCACGATCGACTCGGCGTCGACGTGGAAGTGCCGGCGCAGCGCGTGCCGGGTGTCCGACATGCCGAAGCCGTCGGTGCCGAGCGACGTGTAGTCACCGGGTACCCAGCGGGCGACCAGGTCCGGCACCGCCCGCATCCAGTCGCTGACCGCGACCTTCGGCCCGTCCGCGTCGGCGAGCTTCTGCTGGATGTACGGCACCTTCGCCTCGGCGCCCGGGTTGAGCAGGTTGAACTCCTCGGCCGCCACCGCGTCGCGGCGCAGCTCGGTCCAGGAGGTCACCGACCAGACATCGGCCGCCACCCCCCAGTCCTGGGCGAGCAACTGCTGGGCCTTGAGCGCCCACTGCATGCCGGTGCCGGAGGCGAGGACGTTGGCCTTCGGGCCGTCGACCTGCGGTGCCGGCGAGTAGCGGTAGATGCCCTTGAGCAGGCCCTCCACGTCCACGTCGGCCGGCTCGGCCGGCTGCAGGGTCGGCTCGTTGTAGACCGTCAGGTAGTAGAAGACGTTCTCCTGCGCATCCCCGTACATCCGGTGCAGGCCGTTCTCCATGATGTGCGCGATCTCGAAGGAGAACGCCGGGTCGTACGCGACCACCGCCGGGTTGGTGGCGGCGATCAGCAGCGAGTGCCCGTCCTCGTGCTGCAGGCCCTCACCGTTGAGCGTGGTCCGCCCCGCGGTGGCGCCGAGCAGGAAGCCCCGGGCCATCTGGTCGGCCGCCGCCCACAGCCCGTCGGCGGTCCGCTGGAACCCGAACATCGAGTAGAAGATGTACATCGGGATCATCGGCTCGTCGTGGGTGGCGTACGCCGAACCGGCCGCGGTGAACGAGGCGACCGAACCGGCCTCGTTGATCCCCTCGTGCAGGATCTGCCCGGTGGTCGACTCCTTGTACGACAGGAACAGCTCCCGGTCGACCGAGGTGTAGCGCTGGCCGTGCGGCGAGTAGATCTTCGCGGTGGGGAAGATCGAGTCGAGCCCGAAGGTGCGGGCCTCGTCCGGGATGATCGGCACCCAGCGCTTGCCGAACTCCTTGTCCTTCATCACGTCCTTGAGCAGACGGACGAAGGCTTGCGTGGTGGCCACCTTCTGCTTGCCCGAGCCGCGCTTGACGTCGGCGAACCGCTCGGGACCGGGGATGGCCAGCCGCTTGGTGCTGGTCCGCCGGGACGGCAGGTAACCGCCGAGCTGCTCGCGCCGCTCCTTGAGGTACTGGATCTCCTCGGACTTCTCACCCGGGTTGTAGTACGGCGGCAGGTAGGGGTTCTCCTCCAGCGCCGAGTCCGGGATGTCCAGGTAGAGCCGGTCGCGGAAGGTCTTCAAATCCTCCAGCGTCAGCTTCTTCATCTGGTGGGTCGCGTTGCGGCCCTCGAAGTGCGAGCCGAGCGTCCAGCCCTTGATCGTCTTCGCCAGGATGACGGTCGGCTGACCGGTGTGCTCGGTGGCCGCCTTGTAGGCCGCGTAGAGCTTCCGGTAGTCGTGCCCACCCCGCTTGAGGTTCCAGATCTCGTCGTCGCTGAGCGGGTCGGCCATCTTGCGGGTACGCGCGTCGCGGCCGAAGAAGTGCTCCCGCACGTACGCGCCGGACTCCGCCTTGTAGGTCTGGTAGTCGCCGTCGGTCGTGGTGTTCATGAGGTTGACCAGGGCGCCGTCGGTGTCCGCGGCGAGCAGGGGGTCCCACTCGCGGCCCCAGACCACCTTGATCACGTTCCAGCCGGCACCCCGGAAGAACGACTCCAGCTCCTGCATCACCTTGCCGTTGCCACGGACCGGGCCGTCCAACCGCTGAAGGTTGCAGTTGATCACGAAGGTGAGGTTGTCCAGCTCCTCGCGGGCGGCCAGGCCGATGGCGCCCAGCGTCTCGGGCTCGTCCATCTCACCGTCGCCGAGGAACGCCCACACGTGCTGCTGCGAGGTGTCCTTGATGCCCCGGTGCTGCAGGTACCGGTTGAACCGGGCCTGGTAGATCGCGTTGAGCCCGCCGAGGCCCATCGAGACGGTGGGGAACTCCCAGAAGTCCGGCATCAGCCGCGGGTGCGGGTACGAGGGCAGCCCACCACCGGGGTGCGACAACTCCTGGCGGAACCCGTCGAGCTGGTGCTCGCTGAGCCGGCCCTCCAGGAACGCCCGCGCGTACATGCCGGGGGAGGCGTGGCCCTGGTAGAAGATGTGGTCGCCGCCGCCCGGGTGGTTCTTGCCCCGGAAGAAGTGGTTGAAGCCCACCTCGTAGAGCGACGCGGAGCTGGCGAAGGTGGAGATGTGCCCGCCGACGCCGATCTCCGGGCGCTGCGCCCGGTGCACCAGCATGGCGGCGTTCCACCGGACGTAGGCCCGGATCCGCCGCTCGACGTGCTCGTCGCCCGGGAACCACGGCTCGCGTTCCGGCGGGATGGTGTTGATGTAGTCGGTCGTGGTCAGGGGCGGAACCCCGACCTGGCGCTCACGGGCCCGCTCCAGCAGGCGCAGCATGACGTAGCGGGCGCGTTTGGCGCCGCCCTCGTCGATGACACCGTCAAGCGACTCGACCCATTCGCTGGTCTCTTCAGGGTCGATGTCCGGAAGCTGGCTCGGTAGGCCGTCGCTGATCACCGGGCGCTTGCGTTCCGTAGCCACAGGCGTTCCCTCGGTTGTGTGTGGGATAGGTCTCTAGCGCCATCCTGCCCCCTGGTGGCACCCCTCGTCACGTCTAGGTGCCCCGGACGCGATGCTGAACACAGATACCCGTCGGTAACTTAGCGCTACGACCGCCGTTCACCTCTCGTTCGGCCCCCTTGTCGCGCGCCGGGCTTGCTCGGTGGTGGCGGCTCCTGAATCCGCACTGCGGCAGAATGCGACGTATGCGCAGTGACGTGATCACCGTCCAGACCGGGTCCCGGCCAGCCGTCCGGGACATCACCGCCGAGGCCCAGGGGTTCGTCTCCAGCGAGGGCGACGGCCTGCTGCACGTCTTCGTGCCGCACGCCACCGCCGGCCTGGCGATCATCGAGACCGGGTCGGGCTCCGACGACGATCTGCTCACCGCGCTCGACGCGCTGCTGCCCACCGACGGCCGTTGGCGGCACCGGCACGGCTCGCCCGGCCACGGCCGTGACCATGTGCTGCCGGCGTTCGTCCCGCCGTACGCCACGCTGCCGGTGCTCGGCGGGCGGCTGGCCCTGGGCACCTGGCAGTCCCTCTGCCTGGTCGACACCAACGGCGACAACCCCACCCGCCAGGTCCGCTTCTCCTTCCTCCCGGCCTGACCGGGACGGGCCCACCGCTCGCGACGTGAGCGGCGGGCCCGACCGGGGTGGGTCAGGGGCGGGTGGTCTCCCGCTCCACCGTGCGCCGGCCCTCGTCCGCCCCGGCGTCGGTGGCCATGCGGGCCGCCGACGGGACCGGGGTGTCGGCCGTCTGGTGCAGGCCGGGCACCCGGTCCTCGATCACGAACGAGGCACGGGTGTACGCGGGCGCGCCCGGCTGACTCACGTACGGCAGCACGTCGAAGTCGGCGGCGAGCTGCCCCGGGGTGATCGTGGTGCTCACGTACCCCCGCAGGTTGTTCTGGAAGCGCAGGTGCGGGTTGAACGGGAACCACGGGTGCGAGCCGGACGCCGAGTCCGCGCCGTCGCCGCCCGAGGTGATCGACGAGCAGACCAGCTCGCTGCCGACGGTGCGCGAGGCCGGGTCGGCGTAGTCCAGCTTCAGGTCGCTGGCCCAGTGCGCGTGCACGTCGCCGGTCAGCACCACCGGATTGCGCACCCCGGCGGCCAGCCAGCCCCGGGTGATCCGATCCCGGGAGGCGACGTAGCCGTCCCACGCGTCCATGCTGGTGACGGTGAGCGGGCCGGCGTTGTTGTCCCGCTGGGCGAAGAAGACCTGCTGGCCGAGGATGTCCCAGCGGGCGTCCGAGCGGCGGAAGCCGTCCAGCAGCCACGCCTCCTGCTCCGCCCCGGTGATCGACCGGGCCGGGTCGAAGGCCGCCGGGCAGGCGTCGTACCCGTCGCCGCAGGCCTGGTCGTCGCGGTACTGCCGGGTGTCGAGCATGTGGAAGGTGGCCAGCCGCCCCCAGCGGACCCGCCGATAGAGCTGCATGTCGATGCCGCGCGGGATCGAGGTGCGCCGCAGCGGCATGTTCTCGTAGTACGCCTGGAACGCCGCCGCCCGCCGGGCCGGGAACTCCGGGTCCGGCGCCTCCGGCACCTCGTCGGCCCAGTTGTTCTCCACCTCGTGGTCGTCGAAGACCACCACCCAGGGCGCCACCGCGTGCGCCGCCTGCAGGTCGGCGTCGGTCTTGTACTGGGCGTGCCGCTGCCGGTAGTTGGCCAGCGTCCGGGTCTCCGGCCCCTCGTGGTCACGCGGGTTGCCACCCGGGACGTTGTAGGTGTCCGGGGCGTACTCGTACTGGTAGTCGCCCAGGTGCAGGATCAGCTCCGGCTCGGTCTCGGCCAGCCGCCGGTAGGCGGTGAAGTAGCCGTGCTCGTACTGGGAGCAGGAGACGAAGCCCATCGCCAGGGCGGCCGGCATGGTCCACGGCGCCGGCGCGGTACGGGTGCGTCCGACCGGCGAGAGGTGCCGCTCGGCGCGGAACCGGTAGAAGTACTCCCGGCCGGGCAGCAGGCCGGCCAGCTCCACGTGCACGCTGTGCGCCGAGCGGGTGCGGGCGACCGCGACCCCGCGCCGCAGCACGTGCCGGAACCGCTCGTCGGCGGCCAGCTCCCAGTGCACCGGGACGTCGCGGTCCGGCATGCCGCCGAGGCCGTCCTCGGCGAGCGGCTGCGGGGCCAGTCGGGTCCACAGCACGAACCCGTCGTGGTCCGGGTCGCCGGAGGCCACGCCGAGGGTGAACGGGTAGGCCAGTGGCCGGCGGGCCGCCGCCGCGGCGGCCGCCACCGGCAGCCCGGTGACCGCGCCGGCGGCGCCGAGCGCGGCGCCGGACAGCAGGATGGTACGTCGGGACAGTGACACGAATTCCTCCCCAGGGTCCAATCTTTCGTGACTCCGGGAGCCTCGCGAGCCCCGGTGGCCGCCAGGTAAAGGCGAGGGCCCTGGCCCGTCGCCGGCAGTCGAACACCGATCACCGCGATCGATCCGTACCCGGGCCGCTGCCCCCGCCCGGGGCTGCGTCCGGCATCGCCCGCCCCGGCCGGCGTGACCGAACCTGATCGGTGAGCTGGGCGGCCGACGCGATGCGTACGATGGGCGCCGTGGCGCAGGAGGTCGTTCCCGGAGCAGGTGGGCCGGTGGACCGTGCCGGCCTCGCCGCCGATGTGGTGCGCCGGATGGCGCACGTGACCGCCGCGCTGCGGCATCGGCAGGGCTCCGCGTTCGCCGAGCTGGGGCTCACTCCGGCGGCGGCCCGGGCGCTGCACGAGCTGGACCCGGACCGCCCGTTGCCGGCCCGCGACCTCGCCGAGCGGCTGGGCTGCGACCGGTCGAACGTGACGGCGCTGGTCGACAAGCTGGAGCAGGCCGCCCTGGTCGAGCGTCGCACCGACCCGGCCGACCGGCGGCAGAAGACGTTGGTGGTGACCGTGAAAGGCCGCAACGTGCGCGCCCGGGTGACCGAGGTGATGTCCGACTCCCGACTCCTGGCCGGGCTGACCGACCAGGAGTTGGACACCCTGCGCGACCTGGTGTGGAAGGTGTCCGACGGGGGCTGTCCGGAGCCCTGCGGCCCGGAGTGAGTCGACCCGCGCCGACCGTGTCCTACTGGGCGACCAGGGCTTCCGTCGGTAATGCTGTGCGACGTGACCACCCCGCAAGATCTCGACGACCGCTTCCGGGAGACGCTGGCGGCCCTTCCCGCCGCCGAGCGGCGGCGTGACCCCGCCGACCCGGTCACCGACGACGCCCCGCTGACCGGCGCGCAACTGCTGGATCTCTTCGACGCGCAGGTCACCAGCCGGCAGCTCGACCTGGCAAGCCGCTGGCTGCGCAGCTTCGGGGAGGGCTTCTACACGATCGGCTCGGCCGGGCACGAGGGCAACGCGGCGGTCGCCGCCGCGCTGCGCCCCACCGATCCGGCGCTGCTGCACTACCGCTCCGGCGCCTTCTACTGCGTGCGCGCCGCCCAGGCCGCCACCGAGCCGGTGCCCACCGAGGAGCCGGTGCCCGACTCCGACTCGGCCCCCACCGCCGACCCGGAGTCGCCCGCCGACCAGGAGTCACCTGCCGAGCAGGAGTCGCCCGCCGAGCCGGAGCCGTTGGGATCCGAGCCCGCAGCCGAGCCGGCCGGGGCCACGGCGCTGCCCAGCGGCGGGTTCGCGGCGTACGCGGAGGCCGCCCGGGATGTGCTGCGGGGGATGGTCGCCTCCAGTCAGGAGCCGATCGCCGGAGGCCGGCACAAGGTGTTCGGCCGGGCCGACCTGGCCATCGTCCCGACCACCTCCACCATCGCCTCGCACCTGCCCCGGGCGGTCGGGATGGGACTGGCGGTGGAGCGGCTGCGCCGGCTGGACAGCGCCGGGCGGCGCACCGGTGCCGCAGTGCGGGTCGGCAGCGGCGCCACGCACGCCCCGTGGCCACCGGACGCCATCGTGGTCTGCTCGTTCGGCGACGCCTCGGTCAACCACGCCAGCGCCACCGCCGCCTTCAACACCGCCGGCTGGTACGACCACGCCGGACTGCGCATCCCAGTGCTCTTCGTCTGCGAGGACAACGGGCTGGGCATCAGCGTCCGCTCCCCGGAAGGCTGGGTGGAGGCGACGCTGCGGTCCAAGCCGGGCATCCGCTACCTGACCGCCGACGGGGCCGATCCGGTGCAGGCGTACGCGGTGGCGGCGGAGGCCGCGGCCTGGGTGCGCCGGCACCGGCGGCCGGCCGTGCTGCACCTGCGCACCGTCCGGCTCATGGGGCACGCCGGGGCCGACGCGGAGTCGGCGTACCGCAGCCCGGGGGAACTCGCCGCGGACCTGGACCGGGACCCGGTGGCCGCCACCGCGCGGCTGCTCGTCGACACCGGCGTGGCCACGGGCGAGGAGTTGCTGGCCCGGTACGACGAGACCGGCTGGCAGGTACGCCGGCTCGCCGAGCAGGTGCTGGGCGAGCCGAAGCTGGCCTCCGCGGCCGACGTGGTGTCGGCGCTGGCGCCCCGCCGGCCGGTGCGGGTGGCACGGGCGGTGGCCGACGCGGCGGCCCGGGCCAGCGGCCCGGGCGCGGGCGCCCGGGAGGAGGCGTTCGGGGGCAAGCTGCCGGAACTGGCCGGCCCGTTGACCCTGGCGCAGAGCATCAACGCAGCGCTCGCCGACGGGATGCTCGACCACCCGCAGATGGCCATCTTCGGCGAGGACGTGGCCGCCAAGGGCGGCGTGTACGGGGTGACGAAGGGCCTGCGCGACCGGTTCGGTCCGGCCCGGGTCTTCGACACCCTGCTCGACGAGACCTCGGTGCTCGGGCTGGGCCTGGGCGCCGGGCTGGCCGGGATGCTGCCGGTGCCAGAGATCCAGTACCTGGCGTACCTGCACAACGCCGAGGACCAGCTACGTGGCGAGGCGGCCACCATGCAGTTCTTCTCGCAGGGCGCGTTCCGTAACCCCATGGTGCTGCGGGTGGCCGGGCTGGCGTACCAGGAGGGGTTCGGCGGGCACTTCCACAACGACAACTCGGTGGCCGTACTCCGGGACGTGCCCGGTCTGGTGGTCGCGGTGCCGGCGCGGCCGGACGACGCCGCGCCCATGCTGCGGACCTGCCTGGCCAGCGCGGCGGTGGACGGCAGCGTCTGCGTGTTCCTGGAGCCGATCGCGCTCTACCACACCCGCGACCTGTACGCGGAGGGTGACGGTGAGTGGTCGGCCGGCTATCCGGAGCCGGGCGCCTGGGTGGCCGGGCACGTGCCGATCGGCCGGGCCCGGGTCTACCGCATCGGGTCGGCCGACGACCTGACCATCATCACCTTCGGAAACGGGGTGCGGATGTCGCTGCGGGCCGCGGCCGTCCTCGCCGAGGAGGGGGTGGGCACCCGGGTGGTGGACCTGCGCTGGCTGGCCCCGATGCCGGTGGCCGACATCATCCGGGAGTCCTCGGCGACCGGTCGGGTGCTGGTGGTGGACGAGACACGCCGTTCCGGCGGTGTCGGCGAGGGAGTTATCGCCGCACTGGTCGACGCCGGATATGTCGGTGCGGCGCGACGTGTGGCAGGAGTTGACTCGTTTGTACCATTAGGTCCAGCAGCACGTCAGGTTCTGGTCTCCGCGGAAGCCATTACCGACGGTGCCCGTACGCTGCTGGCACGGTAAATTCCGTTCCACCCGGTGCGCCACTTGCGCGCGGACGCACAACTGTGTGGACTTTGCCTGACGGCGTCGCACCGACGCCGCGAGCAGGGACGAGATGAGGAGGCACGCGACAGTGAGCGCGACCGCTGGTCAGGCCGCCGACGGGGTACGCAGCCTGGCGGACCGGTTCGGGATCGAACCGGGGATGGTCGTCATGGAGATGGGGTACGACGATGACGTCGACCAGGATCTCCGGGACGCCCTGACCGACCGCTCTGGAGAGCTGGTCGACGAGGACACCGACGAGGTGGTCGACGCGGTTCTGGTCTGGTACCGCGACGGCGACGGTGATCTCTTCGAGCTTCTCGTCGACGCCCTCGGCCCGCTGGCCGACAACGGGGTCGTGTGGCTACTCACGCCGAAGGCAGGGCGTGAGGGGCACGTCGAGCCGAGTGAGGTCGCGGAGTCCGCGCCCACCGCAGGGCTCCAGCAGACCTCGACCGTCAACGCCGGCCGGGACTGGAGCGGCGCCCGCCTGGTGCTGCGCCGAGGGGTCAAGGGCAAGAAGTAGCCCAACCGTTGCCCTTCGCGCCCGGCGGTCCTCCGCACCGCCGGGTGTGGCTGGCGTGCCGTCATCTCCTGACTCGATCCGAGGAGTTCGCATGCCCGTCGAGGTTGGCGCCGAGGCGCCGGACTTCGTGCTGAAGGACCAGAACAACCAGGAGGTCCGCCTCTCGGCCTTCCGGGGTAAGCGGACTGTGCTGCTGGTCTTCTACCCGCTCGCCTTCACCGGCACCTGCCAGGGCGAGCTGGGCGAGGTGCGAGACAACCTCGACGAGTACGTGAACGACGACGTCCAGGTGTTGACGGTCAGCGTCGACTCGGTCTACAGCCACAAGATCTGGGCCGACCGGGAGGGCTACCAGTTTCCGATGCTGGCCGACTTCTGGCCGCACGGCGGTGTCGCCCAGGCGTACGGGGTCTTCAACGAGGTGGCCGGCATCGCCAACCGGGGCACCTTCGTCGTCGACAAGGCCGGCGTGGTCCGCTTCGCCGAGCTGAACGGCCCGGGGCAGGCCCGCGACCAGCGGGGCTGGCGCAGGGCCCTCGCCGAGGCGGCGGCCTGACCACCCGGGGTACGCCGTGCGCCCGAGCCGGCGGCGAGCAGGGTAAGCTTGCCAGCCTCCGGCCCGCCGTACGGGCGTTCCGGGCGCGTAGCTCAGTGGGAGAGCACCCGCCTTACAAGCGGGGGGTCGCAGGTTCGAAACCTGCCGCGCCCACCCTGCATCACAAACACCGGCCCTAGGATCAGCGATTCGTCCGGGAGTCGGTGGACGGGCTCACCGGCGAGGGCCCCGTCCCGGCTGAAAACGGCTTACTTGTTCACGAGGTTGCGCAGTGCCGCGATCGCCGCCCGATCGCTGACCTCGGCGTAGATCTTCTTGTCGGCGCCGACCATGACGACGTACGGGCACTTCTGGTCATCGCCGTTCATGGCCTTGTCCAGCAGCTTGCGCCCGGTCGCGGCCTCATACACCCGAAGTCGCCAGCCGGTCCGCACCAGCGGCAGCGTCTGCGGCTTCGGGTCGTCGAACTTGCAGTTGCGGATCGTCGAGCCGGTGCTGACCCGGTCGAGGCAGGCCACCATCTGCACCTTCCTGGGGTCCTCCGACGCCCACGTCTGCTCGACCTTCTTCGACAGGCCCAGGTCGTAGTAGTAGCCGTCGTCCTTGTAGCGAAGGCCCGGGGTGTCCGAGAGGAGCAGGACGACCGGGTGCGGAGCCTTGCCGGCGCGCTTCGGCAGCTCCGGGTAGTAGATGTCCTCGTCGCACACCCGGTTCAGGTCCTCGACCTTCTCCGCCGGGTACGCGCTGGCCTGCGGCCCCTGCGCCACTGGCTCCTCGCTCTGGTCGGGCTGACCGCTCGCCGTGGGGCTGCCGCCGGTCGTGGGCAGCAGGGGCGCCCGGGACGCCGGGCTGGCGACCGGGGTCTCCCCGTCGCGGAGCAGGAAGATGCCGCCGACCAGCCCGACACAGGCCATCAGCACCAGCACCACAACACCCGCGACCGCGGCGACGATGATGCCGGTCTGGTTGGGCTGGGCCGGCGGCGGTGGCGTGGGGACCCAGGTGGTGGTGGCCGGCGCGAAGTCAGGAGCCGTGCCCGGACCCGTCTCCGGTGCCTGCTCGTCCTGGGGGCTGAATGCCGCTCCCGCGGCCGGATCCGGAACCGGAGTCTGGTTTGCGTCAGGTTCAGGCCCGGTGTCGGCCATGCGGATGTCCTTTATTCGATCAAGGGGAAGCGCGACTGTACCAAGCCGTTGCGGTGAACGTGACCCCGTGACCTGGGGATCCGCGAGGCTTCATCGCACCGACGAGCCGTTGCCCAGCACCGTCTCTCGCAGGACGTGCAGGGCACCTTCGAACTCGGCGGTGGCCTGCTCGCGCGGGTACCGGCGGTGCAGTTCGGCGTCCACCTCGCCGGCGATGAGCAGCAGCGACGGAAGCGGGCGGCGACCGGCACCGAAGGCGGTCAAGCCGGTGTGGACGGCCAGTTCCAGCTCTCCGGTGCGCGCCGCGGTGGCGGCCAGCGTCAGTCGAGCCTCCGCCACCCGCATCGGCGACCGTTCGACGCCGTCCGGTGCCGTTGCGGCCAAGATCACCTCGGCCGCGTACCGCTCCGTCCGGGTGTCGTCCTCGGCGAGCCGGTAGGCGTCCATGGCGTAGAAGGACCACTTCGCGGGGTCGACCTGGAAATGGTCGTCGGGCCGCTCCGCCATGGGCAGGTCGTCCAGCAGGTGCCGAGTGATTCGGGAATCGGCCGGCGGGCGTACGGTGGGAGGGACGACGGAGGGCTCCGATGATCCCGACGATGATCCTGTTCGGTCTGGCGTTCGGGCGGTGGTGGCGCTCAACGCTCATCGCCGCCGCGCTGCTCTGGCCAGCCCTGCTGCTCGGCACTCACGCGATGCAGATCGAGGTGGGGTTGCTCGGCGCGTCCGGACTGGCCGTGGCCAACGCCGGCGGCGGCGTGCTGGTGCATCAGGTCATCCTGCGGACAGCCCGGGGGATGCGTCGCGCCAGGTCGGCCCGCGTCGGCAGCTCCCGATGACGGCCCGTGCTCCTGGTAACGCCATGATGGGCGGGTGCAGGACACCGTCGCCGTCGCGCTGATCACCGCACTGTCCACGTTGGCCGCCGCAGCCCTGACCGGGTTGGTCGGCTCGTTCAGCACCCGTCGGCAACTGGCTCACCAGCTCACCGTCGCTCGACAGGAGAACGCCGAGCGGCGGGCGACGCGCCGGGACGAGCTGCGGCGGGACGCGTACGTCGGGTTCCTGAGCGCCTGCGACCAGGCGTACCGGCGGTTGGACCGGCGGTGGGTCGAGGCCGGCGGGGACGAGCCGGCGCCCGGCTACGACGAGGCGTACGCGGCGATGCGCGCCGTGGACGAGGCGTACAACCTGGTGTTGCTGGAAGGCCCGGCGGAGGTCGCGTCGGCGGCCCGGTCGGTGCTGACCAGCGTCACCGCGGAGTACGCCGACCAGCGCCGGCTCGGTGGCGAGCCGGGCGACGCGACGGTGCCGCTGCGCGAGCGGCACCGGGAGCGCTGGCTAGCCGCGATCGAGGTACGGACGGATCGCCGGATTTCGTTCGTCGATGTCGTACGCCCGGTGTTGGATCGGGACGGGGTGACGCCGACGAACGGGGGTGCCGGGTGAGCTACGCCGAGGTCAACGGGCTGCGGCTCTGGTACGAGTCTCACGGCGACGGCCAGCCGTTGGTGCTGCTGCACGGCGGCTACGGGTCGGTGGAGATGCTCGCCCCGATCGTGCCAGCGCTGAGCCAACGCCGGCGGGTCGTCGCGGTCGACCTCCAGGGCCACGGGCGCACCGCCGACGTCGACCGCCCGCTGCGCTACGAGACGCTGGCCGACGACATCGCCGCGCTGCTCGGGCACCTCGACCTGTCCTCGGCCGACGTGCTGGGCTACTCGCTGGGCGGCGGTGTCGCGCTGCGTACCGCCATCCAACATCCGGCGCTGGTGCGCCGGCTGGTGCTAGTCTCCACGCCGTGCAAGCGGGCCGGCTGGTACCCGGAGGTGCTGGCCGCCATGGCCACGCAGGACGAACGGGTCGGCGAGCAGATGCGCGGCACGCCGCCGCACCAGCTCTACGAGCGGGTCGCCCCGCGCCCGCAGGACTGGCCGCAGCTCTGGGCCAAGACCGGTGACCTGCTGCGCCGCGACTACGACTGGTCCGCGGAGGTGGCGCGGCTGGTCATCCCGACGCTGCTGGTCTTCGCCGACGCCGACTCGATCCCGACCAGTCATGTGGCGGAGTTCTTCGGGCTGCTCGGCGGCGGGCACCGCGACGCCGGTTGGGACGGCACCGACCGTCCGGCCGCCCGGCTGGCCGTGCTGCCCGGGCACACGCACTACGACATCGTCGGCGCGCCGGCCCTGCCAGCGGCGGTGCTGCCGTTCCTCACCCACCAGGTCGGCGCGACCGCCTGACCCGCACATCC
This sequence comes from Micromonospora sp. NPDC005173, assembly GCF_040608515.1. Classification (NCBI taxonomy): domain Bacteria; kingdom Bacillati; phylum Actinomycetota; class Actinomycetes; order Micromonosporales; family Micromonosporaceae; genus Micromonospora; species Micromonospora sp. NPDC005173. The sequence goes on along the minus strand of NZ_JBEXIK010000052.1, from coordinate 4,352 downwards.
TCGAGCCACCACGCGATCCACCCACGACCGCCGTAGGTTACGGCCCTGACGGCCAGCACCGTGAGGAGACCCGTCCAGAGCCAGAACACCGCATGGATGTGCGCTGAAACCGTCCGCGACAACACGCTCCGCGCGTGGGTCCTGTCGACGATCAGCAAGATTCACCTGTGGGAGCGGCGGTTCGAGGACGCGGCCAACGCCGCCGTACGCGGCTACGGCCACGCCGCCGAGGGAAGCGCGGCGGTCATGCTGGCTTGCCAGGAAGCCGACGCGTGGGCGGAGATCGGCGCTGCCGAGCCGGCCCGAGCGGCACTGCAACGGGCTGAGGAAGCCCGCCAAGGTGCCAGCCGCGACCCGGTAGGTGGCCTCCTAGCCTGCGGCACAGTGCGCCAACACAACTACGCCGGTTCAGTGCTGCTTCGCATCGGCGAGGCCGCCAACGCCATCGAGCACGCCCAGCACGCCCTCACGGAAGCCGCCGCAGATCCCTCGGTCGCCTACGGCACACTGGCCCAAATCCGCATCTGGGCCGCTGCAGCGCACCTCAAAGCCGGCAGCCTCGACGGCGCGGTTTCGGTCCTGTCTCCGGTGCTCGCTCTGCCACCCGAACAGCGACTCGACCCGCTGGTGCACCGCCTGCGTAGCGTCGGCCGAAGCCTCGCCAGCGACCCGTCGCTGCGCACGAGCATCGAGGCCCGCAGTGTCCAAGCAGCCATCACCGAATTCTGCGCCACCGGCGCCGCCCGTCAACTTCCGTGAGACCTGGAGAACCCATGGCAGTCCCGCACGCCACCGACGTCCGTAACCACTGGTACTGGCGACCGGGTTGGGGAATCGGCTCCCGCTTCTACACCTGGCACATCACCTTCGATGGGCAACCCGAGGTCGAGGAACTCGCCGATCAGTACCGGTCCCTGCTGTCCTCGCAGCCCAGCCTCGATGTCATCCCGAACCGATGGCTGCACCTCACCATGCAGGGCATCGGCTTCGTTCAAGACGTCGCTACCGACGACGTCGACGCCATCGTTGCTGCCGCCAGAAGTCGCTGTGCACGGCTGACCCCGTTCAAGCTCACCATTGGCACCCCCCACGTCGATCCTGAGTCCATCCAGATCGCCGTTGACCCAGTCGAGCCCGTGCGGCAGCTACGCGCCGCCATCCGCATCGCCATCGCGGACGTCTGGGGACAGGATCGGGTACCCGAGGCCGCCGAGCCTTACAACCCTCACCTCAGCCTGGCCTACACCAACACCAACACCCACGGCCCTGCGGCACCGCTTATCGAGGCTCTCTCCTCCGCTCCGAACCTCAGCGCGAATGCCCTGATCAACTCCTGCCAGCTCATCGTCCTCAACCGCGACGAGGGGATGTACGTGTGGGAACCGTACGCAACCATCGAGCTTGGATCCTGAGGCCGGTCTCCAGCGCCTGCCGCGCTAGCTAGTCGCCACTGGCCGTGCGTAGGTAGACGGTGCCGTAGCCGGGGCGGGGCTGGCCGAAGACTTGCTCCGGGGCGATCTCCTGGCCACGCAGCTCGGGCGGCAGGTAGTAGGCGTTCTCTCGTCGGCGTGGGGCGTCCACGACTCGCATCGTGGTGTGGCCGCGCGGCGGGGGTCGTCCTCTGCCGCGCAATGCTCACGGGACCAGCGTTCGGGGAGACGGGCTGCGCCCGCCCTGAAGGGGGCGGGCGCAGGTCACGCGGCGCGTGGCGGTGCGGGTTGGTGCAGGCGCAGCAGGCGGGCGAGTGTGGCGGCTTGGTCGACGGTGGGGAGGCCGGCTTCGGCGGCCAATGCTTGGATCTCGGTTTCGGTGTCGGTGTCGGTCAGGTAGCGGGCCATCGACAGCGTCCCCGGCAGAACGGCAGGTTCGGGGTCGGAGTGCGCGGTTGGGGCCTCGCCGTCGACTGTCCGCGTGGGCGGGGTCGGCGGCGACGGGTGTGGTGTGTTCGCGCGTGATTGCTGGTCACGGCGTGTGGCCATGTCCCTCCCAGGACGGCTCGTGACGTGAGGTCAAGGCGTGGGGCCATGGGCATCTCCTTCTCGGTGGTAGGAATTCGCTGACGATTGATCGTCGGGTTCCGCCAGCCGGAGTCGGCGGCGGATCGGCGTGTGGTGAGGGGCCGCGGACGGTACCTCTGGTGACCGCGGAAGTGAAGGCGTTCGCCACTCAGAGCGGCTCGCAGCGGCGTGACGCTGGTGTGGGTGCGCGCGGCGCGCGGGCGCTGTCGCTGAACAGCGCGGCTGGCAGACTTTGGCAGCTCCCGTCCGGCGCGCAGTCCGTTCCGTCGCCTCGGTGCGCGCCCGTACGGCGGGCGACGGCCGTCCGCCCGGGGTTGGCGGTAATTGGGTTCGGCGGCGCGTGCGGCCTCTAGGCCGCCGCACGCGCCGCGTGTCCCGCCTTGCCTCATCAGGCGGCCCGTTCGTCCGGGGCGGGTCGCTCGTGGGTTGGGTATTGGTCATCGTGGCAGGTGTCGGTGTAGGGCAGGTCGATGAGGCGGTGACGGCCGGTACGGCCGGGCCGTTGCCAGACTTGGTGGGCGGGGCTGGCGGCGAGTGCGGTGCGCAGGTCGGCGGTGGTGGTGGCGATGACCGTCTCCAGGCCGATGCCGGCGAGGCGGTGGTGCAGGTTCGCCTCTCTTCGTGCGGAGGGGAGGTGGAACAGCACCGGCCAGGCCCAGGTGCTCATTGTGTACAGCCGCTTGTATTTGATGACCTTGTCGATGAGGACCTGGAGGTGTTCGCCTCCGGTGTCGTACTCGAGGAAGAACGGCACGGACCGTCCGTGCTCGGTCCACACCCCGGCGCCGTCGGGGCGGGGCAGTCCGGTCGGTCCGTGGACCATCATCTGCGGGTTGCCGCCTCGGCGGTAGAACACGCCGGGCTCGTGGAAGGCGGACGCGGGCTGCCACCGGTCCAGGGCCGTGTTGGGGTGGGTGCGGGCGTGGGCGGCGAGGTCGATGAAGACCTGGTTGCCGCCGAGTAGGTGCGGCAGGTCCGGCCGGGCGGTCAGGGACTGCTTGCGGCGGCGGGCCTGGTCCCGGCGTGGTCGTCCGAGCCGGCGTTGGGCGTGGACGTGGTCGTAGCCGAGCTGGTCCAGGACGTAGTGGTATGGGTAGGAGCCGCCGTAGGCCCGGTTGGGTCGGAACCGGTCTGTCGCATGCAGGACGGTGAGGCGGCGTATTCGGCGTTGGGCGAAGTCCAGGGACGGGAACAGTGCGGCGCCGATCTGATCGGTGGTGAGGACTCCATGGTCGTAGAGCCAGCCGAGGAGGCGGTCGTCGCGGGTGGTGATGCTGGCCTGTAGGCGCAGCAGCGGGTCCGGATCCGGTAGCGGTTTACGCATGGGCGGCCCCTGGGGGGACACCCCACACATGAGGGTGTGTCTGGAGCCGGCCCGCACTCCTGAAAGGGGGCCTGACCTGGGCTGTAGGCGGGCTCGGCGGGTCGGTTTGGGGGTCAGGATCAAGGCGGACGGTGCAACGGAGACCGACACCGACGTCGACACGGCCGGCCACACCGGTTCCGCCTTGACAGTGGTTTGACAGCGAGTGCGCCGCAGGTCGGTGGCGACTCTGGTGGCGCGGGTGAGGGTCGCTGAGCTGGGTCAGCATGCTTGTTGCTCCTTCGAGGATCCGAACAGGGGATGGAGAGCAAGGGTGCGCACTGCTCGCCTTGCCGTGACGGGCGGGCCGGTGTTCGCTCTGCCAGGTCGGGTCAGGTTTTGTCAGGAGACGGGCTTCCTGACAGACCCGTGTGCTGGTCTCACGGCGACGGCTATGGCTGACAGAGGTCGCAGATTGTGGTTCTGTCACGCGGCCTCCCGGTGTGACAGGTCCGGCACGGGTGGGATGCTCTCGCCGCGCACGACGCGCACGAGCGTGGAGGCCGTGGCGTTGGACAGTTGGTGCCCGTCCGCGCGCAACTGTCCGGCGAGGGCCTTGCGGGACAGGGGTGTTCCGTGGGCGTCGAGGGTACGGGCGGCGGTCCGGGCGGCCGGGACCAGCGCGGTGATCCCCGGGCCTCGGTCCCGGACCGGTGTGTCCTCGGCCCGCCGGGGCGGGGACCGCCGGGTCCGGGACCGCCGGGTCCGGGACCGCCGGGTCCGGGACCGCCGGGGCGGGGACCACGGCGATGCAGTCCCGGACCGGGCCAGTGTTCGTGGGGACCGGCAGTGGCGGTGCGGGGACCGGCTCGCGGGTGTCCGGGACCGCGGCGTCCGCGATCAGCGGCGGTCCTGGGGCGACCCGCGTGGGCGGGTCGGTGCGCTCGGGTGGGGCGGGGTCGGCGCGGCCGAGGGCGATCTTCACCATCGTCAGGAAGCCGAGCGCCGGCAGCGCGGCGGCGATCCAGCCG
>NZ_JBEXIK010000051.1:0-47999 GCF_040608515.1 Micromonospora sp. NPDC005173 | reverse complement strand
AGACCGTGCAGGTGTCGGCCTACCCGGACGCCTACGCCCAGTGGGAGAAGCAGGCCACCGACCTGGTCGGCCAGAACTGGAACAGCTGACCCACAACACCACAGCACCACCACATGAACCGACCGCTGGCCGGCACCCCGAGCCTGGGGTGCCGGCCAGCGGCATCTCCACGCCGACTGGTCGGGTGTCGCCCAGGGGAACAACGCCGGCCGGAGGCTGGTTGTGGTCAGTGTCGGTGTGACTCAGTGTCCCCGGGCCTCACCTTTATTGCCTTCGCGGAACACCGTTCGGCTGGAGCCGCGTCGTGCCACTCGCCGAGAGGCGACCTGCACACCGACACCAACGCCGCCCCCGGCCCACCAGCCGGGGCGGCGCTGTCTGTACCCACCCGCAGTGGCGGCACGTCGGTGCGCGTGCTGGCCCCACGCTCAGCGCGTCCGGCGGCACCACGCGCGGTGCGTGCCGAGCCCATGCGGGGTGCGCGTGCCGAGCCCATGCGGGGTGCGCGTGCCGAGCCCATGCGGATGCGCGTGCCGAGCCCATGCGGGGGCGTGCGCGTGCCGAGCCATGCGGGGTGCGGGTGCCGAGCCCATGCCCGGCAGCCCATGCTCGAAGCGTCGGCGGTACCAAGATTGGTGCGCGTGGCCGGGCCATGCGCGGTTGCGCGTGCCGGACCCATGCTCGGTGGCCGTGCCGGCAACATGCTCGGTGGCCGTGCCGGCACAATGCTGGGGTGACTGTCGCGCAAATCTGGTCCGAGCAGTCGGGTGTGCTCGTACTGCCCAGCGGGGCGACGGTGCGCGGGCGCCGCATTGGTGCGGTCGCCTCGCCCGCCGACTTCGCCCTGCTGTTGGCGCCCGGTCCGGCGCCGGACTGGCCGTACCGGCGGATCCGGTGGCCCGACTTCTGGCTACCGCTCGATCGGGCGGACGCCCTCGACGCCCTGCGGGCGGCGCTGCGGCGGGCACATGACGGTGAGCGTGTCGAGGTGGCCTGCCGGGGTGGGGTGGGGCGCACCGGTACGGCGTTGGCCGCGTTGGCGATCCTCGACGGCCTGCCGGCCGAGCGGGCGGTGCCGTGGGTCCGGGCGGGCTACCACCCGAAAGCGGTGGAGACGCCCTGGCAGCGGCGCTGGCTGCGCCGCGTCGCCTGACCACCACCACCGCCCGCTCTGCGGCCCGCCGCCGATCCGGCCCGCTCGTCGGGTGCGGCTCGCCCCCTACCCCTTGGTGATCGCCGTCGGCTCGTTGACGTACTCGCGCAGGTGGTCGGCGGTGAGCGTGTCACCCCGGGCGACCAGTTCGGCCGGCGTGCCGGTGAAGACGATTCGCCCGCCGTCGTGCCCGGCGCCCGGGCCCAGGTCGATGAGCCAGTCCGCGTGGGCCATGACCGCCTGGTGATGCTCGATGACGATCACGGTGTTGCCGGCGTCGACCATCCGGTCCAGCAGGGCCAGTAGTTGGTCCACGTCGGCCAGGTGCAGGCCGGTGGTCGGCTCGTCCAGCACGTACGTGCTGGTCTTCTCCGCCAGGTGGATGGCGAGCTTGAGTCGTTGCCGCTCCCCGCCGGAGAGGGTGGTCAGCGGCTGGCCGAGCTTGAGGTAGCCCAGCCCGACGTCGACCAGCCGACCGAGGATGAGGTGCGCCGGCCCGCTGGGGAAGAACGCGTGGGCCTCGGTGACCGGCATGGCCAGCACCTCGCTGATGTTCTTGCCCCGCAGCGTGTACGTGAGCACCTCGTTGGTGAATCGCCGTCCCTCGCACCGCTCGCAGACGCTCGCCACGCCGGCCATCATGGCCAGGTCCGTGTAGATCAGCCCGATCCCCTTGCAGGCCGGGCAGGCACCCTCGGAGTTGGCGCTGAACAGCGCCGCCTTGACCCCGTTGGCCTTGGCGAAGGCGGCGCGGATCGGGTCGAGCAGCCCGCTGTAGGTGGCCGGGTTGCTGCGTCGTGACCCGCGGATCGGGGATTGGTCCACGATCACCACCCCGGCCCGGCCGCGCAGCGACCCGTGGATCAGCGAGCTCTTGCCGGAGCCGGCGACTCCGGTGACCACGGTGAGTACCCCGAGCGGGATGTCCACGTCCACGTCGCGCAGGTTGTGCAGGTCGGCGTGGCGGATGGCGAGCTGCCCGCTCGGTTGGCGCACCTCGTCGCGCAGGGTCACCCGGTGGTCCAGGTGCCGACCGGTGAGTGTGTCGGAGCGGCGCAGGCTGGGGACGTCCCCGGTGAAGCAGATCCGGCCGCCGTCGGTGCCGGCGCCCGGCCCGAGGTCGACCACGTGGTCGGCGATCGCGATGGTCTCCGGCTTGTGTTCCACCACCAGTACGGTGTTGCCCTTGTCGCGCAGCCGCAGCAGCAGGTCGTTCATCCGGGCGATGTCGTGCGGGTGCAGCCCGACGGTCGGTTCGTCGAAGACGTACGTGACGTCGGAGAGGCTGGAGCCGAGGTGCCGGACCATTTTCACCCGCTGCGCCTCACCACCGGAGAGGGTCGCCGACTCGCGGTCCAGGCTGAGGTAGCCCAACCCGATCTCGACCAGTGAGTCCAGCAGATCGCGCAGGTTGGCGATCAGCGGCGCCACCGCCGGGTCGTCGACGCCCCGTACGAACGCGGCCAGGTCGCTGATCTGCATGGCCGAGCACTCGGCGATGTTGCGCCCGGCGATCCGCGATGACAGGGCCGCCGCGTTGAGTCGGGTGCCGCCGCAGTCCGCGCAGGTGGTGAAGGTGACGGCCCGGTCGACGAAGGCGCGGATGTGTCCCTGCATCGAGTCGCGGTCCTTGGCCAGGTAGAGCCGCTTGACCTTGACCGCCAGACCCTCGTACGTCCAGTTGTTGCTGCCCATCTTGATCTTCGTGGACGGCTTGTACAGCAGGTCCTGCCACTGCTGTTCGGTGTAGTCCTGGAGTTTGGTGTCCGGGTCGAACAGACCGGACCCGACGATCGTCTGCCAGTACCAGGAGTCGACCGCGAAGTTGGGCACGGTGATCGCGCCGTCGTTGAGCGAGCGCTCGACGTCCACCAACTCGCTCACGTCGAGGTCGGAGACCCGGCCCAGCCCTTCGCAGGTCGGGCACATCCCCTCGGCCAGGTTGAAGCTGAACGCCCCGGCACCGCCCACCGACGGCTGGCCGAGCCGGCTGAAGACGATCCGGAGCATGGCGTACGCGTCGGTTGCGGTGCCCACGGTGGAGCGCGAGTTGACCCCCATCCGCTCCTGGTCGACCACGATGGCCGCACCGAGGTTGCGCAGCGAGTCGACGTCCGGCCGGTTGAGGTTCGGCATGAATGACTGGAGGAAAGCGCTGTAGGTCTCGTTGATCAGGCGCTGGGACTCGGCGGCGATGGTGCCGAAGACGAGCGACGACTTGCCCGAGCCGGAGACACCGGTGAAGACGGTCAACCGGCGCTTGGGGATGTCGACCGAAACGCTGGCGAGGTTGTTCTCCCGCGCTCCGCGTACCTCGATCATGTCGTGGCTGTCGGCGACGGACCATGCTGGCTGCGACATGCGAACCCTTCACGAGATCCCGGCGGGGAAGGACCCCGCCGGGTTGACGGATTACATTGTCTCATTCATCCTCTTGTAGAGACTTTTGCCGAGATTCCACTGGTGACTACGCCGAAACGACCCGCAAAGTCTCAAATCACGTGGCAACCGGTACGGTGGCCGCCGTGGACTTCGCACCCAAGGACCGCCTGCGGGCGGTGGACCTGGCCGCCACCGCCGGGATCTCGGTGCAGCAGGTGCGCAACTACGTCGAGGTGGGCGTGCTGCCGCCAGTGCGGCGCACTGCGAGCGGCTATCGGATCTTCACGGCCGAGCACGCGCGGGCGCTGACCGTGGCGCGGAGGCTCGCCGAGGGGCATGGCTGGAGCCGTACCCGGGAGATCATGGCGGCGGTGCACCGGGGTGACCTGCCGGCGGCCCTCGCGGCGCTCGACGGCGGCCACGCCGAGCTGGACCGGGAGCGCGCCGAGATCCGCCGGGTGCTCGGCGCTTTCGAGACTGTGCTGGCCAGTCCGTCGCAGGCCCGGCCGGTGCCCCGCCGTGGCGCCCGCATCGGTGAGGTCGCCGCCCTGGTCGGGGTCCGGACCTCGCAACTTCGGCTGTGGGAGGAGCGCGGCCTGCTGCGACCGGTTCGCACGCCGGGCACCAGATATCGGGTGTACGACGAGGCCGAGCTGCGCGCCGCGCAGGTCGTCGCGCTGCTGCGCCGGGGCGCCTACCCGTTCGAGATCATCGGGGCGGTGCTGGGCGAGCTGCGCACCACCGGCAGCGCCCAACGGGTCCGCGCCGAGCTGGCCCGCCGTGAGCAGGAACTGCACGCGCGCAGTCTGCGCCGGCTGCGGGGGAGTGCCGCGCTGCACGACTACCTGGGCGGTCGGGATGCCGCCGGATGGTCGGCCGGGTATCCGGTCCCGGCGGGGGATCTTGTTGGCTAGGGTCGGGCTCATGAAAGCTGCGCTGCTGACGGTCGCGGCGTCCGCCGTCCTGCTCGCTCCCGCGACGACCGCTCCCGCGACGACCGCCGCCGCTACGACCGCCACCACGGGTTCTGCCCCCACGGGTTCCGCCGCCGCGACGACCGTGCGGTGCCCGACGGTGCCGGCGCCAGCGGTGTCCCGGCCGCCACGGCCCTCGCCCCCGCCCGCCGTGCCCGAGCAGCGGGTGGTCGGCGGAGTCGGACTGGCCACCAGCGGACTGGTCGTGCCGGCCGGCGCCGGCGCGCCACCGGCGGTCACCGCCACCTCGTGGCTGGTCGCCGACCTGGACACCGGCCAGGTGCTCGGTGGCTGCGGCCCGCACGAGTACGGCACCCCGGCCAGCGTGCAGAAGCTGCTGCTGGCGGCCACGATGCTGTCCCGGCTGGATCCGAAGCAGACAGTCACCGTCACTGCGGCGGACATGAACATCGAGCCCGGTTCGTCCGCCGTCGGCCTGGTCGAGGGCGGCCGGTACACCGTCGAGACCATCTGGCTCGGGTTGCTGCTCAACTCGGGCAACGAGGCGGCCAACGCGCTGGCCCGGCTGGGCGGCGGGGCGGACGGCGCGGCCGGCGGAGTACGCGCCATGAACGAGCAGGCGCACCGGCTCGGCGCGCTCCAGACGCACGCGGTCACCCCCTCCGGGCTGGACGGCAAGGGGCAGTTCACCAGCGCGTACGACCTCGCGCTGATCGCCCGGGCCTGCTTCGCCGAGCCGAACTTCCGCCGGTACGCGCTCACCGAGCAGACGCAGATCCCGGCCCAGCCGGCGCAGCGCATCAAGGGTTTCCAGATCCAGAACGAGAACCAGCTCATCTACCGGTACCCGGGCGCGCTCGGCGGCAAGACCGGCTTCACCGACCTGGCCCGGCACACCTACGTCGGCGCGGCGCAACGCGGCGGGCGGCGGCTGGTGGTGACCCTGCTGGGCGCCGAGCCGGCGCCGAAGCGCGGTTGGGAGCAGGGCGCGGCCCTGTTGGACTGGGGCTTCACGCTGCCCCGCGATGCCGCGGTCGGCCGGCTGGTCGAGCCGGGCGAGCTGACCGCCACGCCGTCGGCCTCGCCGTCCGCGCTGGCTGCGCCCCGTGCGCCCCGACCGGCGGCGGCCAGCGGTCCGGTGCACGCCGGGTCGGGGTGGCTCTGGTCGGTGACCGCGCTGAGCGGCGCGGGGGTGCTGCTGCTGGGCGGGCTGTTGTGGCGGCACCGCCGTCGGCTGCCCTGACGGATCGACAACCAGCTCTGACGTCCATAGACTCCGGTCTTTCTGGCACCACGAGTCCAGGAGGATCCCTGTGTCGAGTGAACTCGAACCGCGGCCCGGCGTGGCGGCACCCCGCCGGTCGGTGCGCGCGCTGACCCGCCTCGCGGGGGTGACGGTGCTCGCCGGGGCGCTGGTCGTCGGCGCGTCCGCCACCGCCGTAGGCGCGCCGGGCGCGTCCGTCGACGCCGTGACCGCGTCCGCCGCGCCGCCAGCAGCCGCCGACGCCGCCACCCGCCCGCCGCGCACCACGCATGGCCCATGCGCGTACACCGAGACGCCCGACGAGCCGGCGGCCCGGCCGGTGCCACTGCCGCCCGACCCGCGGCGTACCCCGGACCGGGGCACCGTCCGGGTGACCCTCTCCACCAACCACGGGCCGATCGGGTTGACCCTGGACCGGGCAACCGCGCCGTGCACGGTGCAGAGCTTCCTGCACCTGGTCCGCAAGCGCTTCTACGACCGCACCATGTGCCACCGGCTGACCGCGTACCCGACGCTCAGCGTGTTGCAGTGCGGTGACCCGTCCGGCACGGGCGAGGGCGGCCCGGGATACCGGTACCGCGACGAACTGCCGACCGACCTGCCGCCGGCGCCCACCGATCCGACCGGCGAACGCAAGGTGTACGCCCGGGGCGTGTTGGCCATGGCCAACGCCGGGCCGGACACCAACGGCAGCCAGTTCTTCCTGGTCTACGCCAACTCCGCGCTGCGCCCCAACTACACGATCTTCGGGGAGATCGACGCGGCCGGGCTGGCCACCCTGGACCGGATCGCCGCTGGGGGAGTGGCGCCGACCGCCGAGGACCCGGCACCGGTCGACGGCGCACCCGCACTGCCGGTGGACATCCGCCGGGCCGTCCGCTCGCACCACCACCACTGACCGTGCTGGCGCGGTGGGCGGCTCCGGGTCGCTCACCGCACCAGGGCGCGCCGGTCGCGCGCCGGCCACTAGCCGTCATTGGGGCCGTAAGAAGCCGGAATTTTCGGGATCCGATCCGGAACCGCCGAACCAGCGTCCGACCCGATTCCGACCGTCACGACCGGTCGGGTGACCCGGTCGGCGCGATGGCGGTGCTGTCCCGGACGACCAACTCGGTGGCGAGCTCCACCCGGGGCGAGTCGATACCCTCGCCCTGAGCCAGCCGCAGCACGGTCCGCGCCGCCAGTCGGCCCATCTCCACCAGCGGTTGACGCACGGTGGTCAGCGGCGGCGAAGCCCAGCGGGCCTCCGGCAGGTCGTCGAAGCCCACCACGCTAACGTCGTCCGGGACTCGCAACCCCCGACGCCGGATGGCCTCGTAGACCCCGAAGGCCATCTGGTCGCTGGCCGCGAAGATGGCCGTCGGCGGATCGGCGAGGTCGAGCAGCGCCGTGCCGGCGGCGAACCCGGAGGCGTGGTAGAAGTCGCCCGGGCAGACCAGGGCGTCGTCGACCGGCACCCCGGCCGCCTCCAACCCGGCCCGGTAACCGTCGAGCCGAGCCCGGCTGCACAACAGGTGCGTGGGTCCGGCGACGAACCCGATCCGCCGGTGCCCGATCGAGAGCAGGTGCTCGGTCGCGGCGAGTCCGCCGGACCAGTTGGTGGCACCGATCGTCGGCACGTCCATGGCCGGCACGCCGGCCGGGTCGACGACCACCACCGGCACGTTGAGGCGGCGCAGCTGCGCGTGCAGCGGCGGGCTCAGGTGCGAGGTCACGAAGATGACGCCGTCGGTGGCCCGGGTACGCAGATTCTGCAACCACTGCCGGGCCGCGGTGGGCTGCCGGTGGATCGCGGAGACCACGGTGCCGACGCCGGCGCCGTGCCCGACGTCCTCCACCCCGCGAATGATCTCCACGGCCCAGGGGCTGTCCAGGTCGTTGAAGACCAGGTCGACGAGACCGGCGCGGCGGACGCTGCGGCTGCTGCGGCGCCGGTAGCCGTGGTGGCGCAGCAGCTCCTCGACCCGTTCCCGGGTGTCGGGTGCCACATCGGACCGACCGTTGAGCACCCGGGACACGGTCGGCACCGACACTCCGGCCTCCCGTGCGATCGCGGTGATGGTCACCCTGCGTCCGTCGTCCGCGTTCACCGCGTCTCCTTTGATCTTTCGGGGGCGGGCCGGACGCCGGCACCGGGATGCCCCGGAGCAGCGTGCCCGTCCCATCGGTCATCTTGCCGCACGGACCGGGGGCTGGCGACAGGGCGCATCGCCGCCGTGTTCGGGAAGTTGCGGAGAATTCCCGGAAGTCCGGCTGATCGGCACGGGCCGGCGCGTCGCCGGGCCCGGCCTAGCACCCGTGACCTCGCCGCTCAGCCGCTCGCCGCACCGGCTGCCGACGGCGGCCGATCGGTCCCGGGGGAGGGCGTGTACGGGCCGCAGGAAGACCGGACGACCAGTTCGGTCGGCAGCCGGACGTGCGGGTCGCGTTCGACGCCGCCGACGAGGTCGATGAGCAGCCGCATCGCCACGGCGCCCATGCGCTGCAGGGGTTGCGAGATCGTAGTGAGCTGCGGGGTGACCAGCGCCGACTCAGGGATGTTGTCGAAACCGATCACGGACAGGTCGTCGGGCACCGTGAGGCCCATGGTCCGGGCGACGTCCATCGTGGAGATCGCGGAGAGGTCGTTGCTGGCGAAGACGGCGGTCGGCCGGTCGGGCAGTGCCAGCAGTTCCGCGGCCGTGGCGGCGGCGCTCTCGACCCGGAAACCGCCGACGCGGACGAGTCGTTCGTCGACCGCGACGCCCGCGTCGGCCATGGCTCGGCGGAAGCCGGCCTCGCGAAGGCGCGCCGACTCGAGGTCGGGGCGACCGCTGATGTGGCCGATGCGGCGGTGGCCGAGCGACAGCAGGTAGTTGGTCGCGAGCACCGCGCCGGCGAAGTTGTCCGAGTCGACGGTGGGCAGCCCCGACGGGCCGGTGTGGGGGTCGACGGCCACGACATGGAAGCCCTGCTTGGTCTCGACCACCGTCGGCGTGACGATCACCGCCCCGTCGATGAGCGTCCCGGACAGGCGGGCCAGCGAGCGCCGCTCCCAGCCGACGGCCGTGCCGTCGCCGTCGCCGCCGGAGTAGGCCAGCAGTTGGTAGCCGGTGCCGGCGACCTCCTTCGACGCGCCCTTGAGCAGCTCGGTCGAGAACGGCTCGAACTCGGCGACCAGGATGCCCAGGACGTTCGTCCGGTGGCTGCGCAGGCTCTGCGCTCCCAGGCTGGCCTCGTAGCCGAGCTGGTGGATGACCTCCCGGACGCGCTCCACGGTCGCCTGCGCCACGCCGTAGCGACCGTTGACGACCTTCGACACGGTCGCCACCGAGACGCCGGCCGTACGGGCCACGTCCGACATCTTGACACGCTCAGGGAAGGTCACGCCGACGATGATAGTGGGCCACCTGGGACTCGTCGCGAGGGGTAGAAAACGTTATCGACAACGGTTGACACCCCGTTACGTGACTGTAAAACTCGCCGCACCTAAGTACCGCCACTGCTAGTCGAGGAGACGTGTCGATGGCGATGAAGCACCGCGCGGGCGCCACCCTGGCGCTGTTAATGACGACCGCACTGCTCGTCGCCGGGTGTAACGGCGGCGACAGCGAGGCACCCGCCGAGAACGAGCTCTACAAGAACCCGGTGACCCTGACCTGGTGGCACAACGCCTCCCAGGACGGGCCTGGCAAGACCTACTGGGAGAAGGCCGCGAAGGACTTCTCCGCACTGCACCCGACCGTCACGGTCCAGATCGAGGCGATCGAGACCAACCAACTCCAGCGCACCCGGCTCCCCGCCGCGCTGCTGTCCAGCGACCCGCCGGACATCTTCCAGGCGTGGGGCGGCGGCGAGATGCGTGAGCAGGTGGAGGCCGACTACCTCAAGGACCTCACCGATCAGGTCAAGGGCGAGGTCGCCAACATCGGCAGCGCGACCGAGATCTGGCAGGTGAACGGCAAGCAGTATGGCCTGCCGTACCGGATGGGGATTGAGGGCATCTGGTACAACAAGGACATGTTCGCGAAAGCGGGCATCACCGCTCCTCCGACCACTTTCGAGGAGCTCAACCAGGCGGTCACGAAGCTCAAGGCAATCAACGTCATCCCGATCGCGCTGGGGGCCGGTGACAAGTGGCCCGCGGCGCACTGGTGGTACAACTTCGCGCTGCGTGCCTGCTCGGTCGACACGCTCAAGAAGGCGTCCGTCGACCTGGTCTTCGACGACCCGTGCTTCGTCAAGGCGGGCCAGGACCTGAAGACCTTCATCGGCACCAACCCGTTCCAGCCGAACTTCATTGCGACGCCGGGCCAGAACGACCCGACCAGCGCCAACGGGCTGGTCGCCAACGGCAAGGCCGCGATGGAGCTGATGGGCGACTGGAACAGGGGCACCCTGGAGACCGTCGCCGAGGATCCCGAAGCGCTCACGAAGTTCCTCGGCTGGTTCCCCGTGCCGGCGATCGCCGGCTCCGCCGGTGACCCGAAGGCGGCCCTCGGCGGCGGCGACGGGTTCGCCTGCGCCAAGAACGCCCCGGCCGAGTGCGTCGAGTTCCTCAAGTACATCGTGAGCCCCGAGGTGCAGAAGGGCTTCGCCGGGACCGGCACCGGCCTGCCCGTAGCCAAGGGTGCGGAGGCCGGCGTGGCCGACCCCGCCCTGAAGTCCATCCTGGAGGCCACCTCGGGTGCGACGTATGTGCAGCTCTGGCTGGACACGGCCTTCGGCAGCACCGTCGGCAACGCGATGAACGACGCGGTCATCGCCATTTTCGCGGGCAACGGCACCCCGGAGAAGGTCGTCGAGGCGATGAAGGCGGCCGCGAAGAAGTGACCTCCACCAACCCGACCCTGAGCCCCGCCGGCGGCGCGTCCGTGCCGCCGGCGGGCCCCCCGGCCGCCCGACGCCCGTCGTCCCGCGCTGCCGAGACCAGACGCAAGTGGTACGAGATCATCGGGCTCACCACGCCGGCGGTCGCCGTCTACGTGATGTTCGTGCTGGTGCCGATGGGCTTCGCGGGCTACTACAGCCTCTTCCGCTGGCGCGGAGTCGGGCCGCCCACCGAGTTCGTCGGATTCAACAACTACATCCTCGCCTTCCAGGACCCGATCTTCCTGGACGCTCTTCGCAACAACGCCATCATCGTGTTCGGGTCGCTGCTGCTCCAGGGCCCCATCGCCCTGGCCGTGGCCCTGCTGCTCAACCGTCGCTTCCGCGGCCGCACCGTGTTCCGGCTCCTGGTGTTCGTGCCGTACGTCCTCGCCGAAGTCACCGTCGGCATCATGTGGAAGTTGATCCTCACCGGCGGCGGGACCATCGACGCGCTGCTGCGGCAGATCGGCCTGGGCAGCCTGGTGCAGGCGTGGCTCGCCGACCTCGACATCGTCATCTGGACGCTGCTGGTTGTCCTCACCTGGAAGTACGTCGGCTTCGCGATCATTCTCCTGCTCGCCGGACTGTCGAACGTGCCGCCCGAGCTGACCGAGGCCGCCGCGATCGACGGCGCGAGCTGGTGGCAGACCCAGCGGCACGTCACGCTCCCGCTGCTGGGCCCGACGATCCGGATCTGGATGTTCCTGTCGATGATCGGCTCGTTGCAGGTCTTCGACGTGATCTGGGTGACCTCGGTGCCCGCGGTCCGGTCGCTCGGCGCCTCGGCCACCATGGCCACGTACATGGTGGACAACGGCTTCTTCGCCCGGCTCTGGGGCTACGGCAACGCGGTGGCCGTGATCCTGTTCGTCATCTCCTTCATCGCGGCGCTGCTGTTCCAGCGCTTTCTCCTCCGTCGCGACATCGCGGGCGCCGTCACCGGAAGGAGGAACTGACCGTGGTCGAGAACGCGCTGACGTCCCCCTCGTCGCCGCACCGCCGTCCGTTCTCGTGGGGCAGTCCGCTGACCTACGGGCTGGCCCTCGCGATCGCCGCCGTCTCCATCGCCCCGGTGGTCTACGTGATCGTCGGCGGCTTCCGAACCACCCCGCAGATCATCGCGGACCCGGCCGGGCTGCCCGACCCGTGGGTGTGGGACAACTACGCCAGGGTCTTGACGCGGGTCGACTTCTGGCAGCAGGCGCTCAACAGCGCGGTGATCGCCCTGGGCACGACGCTCGCCGTCGTGCTGCTCGGCGTCTGCGCCGCGTTCGTGCTCGCCCGCTACAGCTTCCGCGGCCGGGAGACGCTCTACACCTTCTTCACCCTCGGTCTGCTCTTCCCGGCCGGGGCGGCGATCCTGCCGCTCTATCTGATGCTGCGCGACCTCAACCTGATCAACTCCTACTACGCGGTGATCCTCCCGCAGGTCGCCTTCTCGCTGCCGCTCACGATCGTGATCCTGCGTCCGTTCCTGGCCGCCGTACCCCGCGAGTTGGAGGACGCCGCGGCGATCGACGGCGCCGGCCGGCTCGGTTTCCTCTGGCGGGTCATGCTGCCGCTGTCCCGGCCCGCGCTGGTCACCGTCGGGGT
This sequence comes from Micromonospora sp. NPDC005173, assembly GCF_040608515.1. Taxonomy (NCBI): domain Bacteria; kingdom Bacillati; phylum Actinomycetota; class Actinomycetes; order Micromonosporales; family Micromonosporaceae; genus Micromonospora; species Micromonospora sp. NPDC005173. The sequence goes on along the minus strand of NZ_JBEXIK010000051.1, from coordinate 35,821 downwards.
CCTCGCGTTCGTGGCGAGCTGGAACGCCTTCCTCCTGCCGCTGCTCGTGCTCGGCGACGCCGACCTGCACACCCTGCCGCTGGGCGTGCAGAACTTCTCCAGCCAGTACACCTCCGACACCGCGGGAATCCTCGCGTTCACCTCGCTGGCGATGCTGCCGGCACTTCTCTTCTTCACCTTCGCCGAGAAGCAGATCGTCGGTGGCCTGCAGGGTGCGGTGAAGGGCTGAGCAGCACCGGTACGCGCAGAGACGCGAAACACCGCATAACCGTCTACCTGTTCGCCCAGCGGTCCCTCCTACGGGGGCCGATGGGCGTCGGAGGAAAGTGACCGACAACGTGACCGTGGACACCGAACCGAGCACCACCATCTGGAACGATCCCTCCTACGACCCGCCCACCCGCGTCGACGCCCTCGTCGCCGCGATGACCCTGCCGGAGAAGATCGCCCAGCTGTACGGCGTCTGGGTGGGCGCCTCCGCCGACGGCGGTGAGGTCGCGCCCCACCAGCACGAAATGGAGGAGCCGGTCGACCTCGACGAGCTGCTGCACACCGGGCTCGGGCAGCTGACCCGGCCGTTCGGCACCGCTCCGGTCGACCCGGCGCTCGGCGCGCTCTCCCTGCTGCGGACCCAGCAGCGGATCGCCGCCGCGAACCGTTTCGGCATCCCGGCCCTCGCCCACGAGGAGTGCCTGGCCGGCTTCGCCACCTGGGGCGCGACCGCGTACCCGGTGCCGTTGTCCTGGGGAGCCACCTTCGACCCGGCACTGATCCGGCGGATGGCCGGCCTGATCGGCGCCGACCTGCGCCGCCTCGGCGTGCACCAGGGGCTCGCACCGGTGCTCGACGTGGTCCGCGACGCCCGCTGGGGGCGGGTCGAGGAGACCATGGGCGAGGACCCGTACCTGGTGGGGACTCTCGCCACCGCGTACATCCAGGGGTTGGAGTCCGCCGGCGTGGTCGCCACCCTCAAGCATTTCGCCGGCTACTCCGCATCCCGGGCCGGGCGCAACCACGCGCCTGTCGGCATGGGCCCGCGGGAGCGGGCGGACGTGATGCTGCCGCCGTTCGAGATGGCGGTCCGGGAAAGCGGTGCGCGGTCGGTGATGCACGCCTACACCGACACCGACGGGATGCCGTCGGCGGCCGACGAGGAACTGCTCACGGGCCTGCTCCGGGAGACCTGGGGGTTCACCGGCACGGTGGTGGCCGACTACTTCGGCATCGCCTTCCTGCGCACCTTGCACGGGGTCGCCGGCAGCTGGGGCGAGGCGGCCGGGGTGGCCCTCGCCGCCGGGGTGGACGTGGAGTTGCCCACCGTGAAGACCTTCGGTGAGCCGCTGCACGAGGCCCTCGCCGCCGGGCAGGTGGCCGAGGCGCTGATCGACCGGGCGGTGCGGCGGGTGCTGCTGCAGAAGGCCCAGCTCGGGCTCCTCGACGACGGGTGGAACCCGGTGCCGGTGGCGCTCGCCGGCGTCGACCTCACCGACCCGGAGGCGGTGCGGGGCACCATCGACCTGGACCCACCCGCCAACCGGGAACTCGCCCGAGAGGTGGCCGAACAGGCCGTCGTCCTGCTGCGCAACGACGGCGTCCTGCCGCTGGCCAGGCCGGCGCGGATCGCGGTGGTCGGCCCGCAGGCCGAGAACCCGACGGCGGTGCTGGGCTGCTACTCGTTCCCGGTTCACGTCGGATCCCACCACCCGGAGCTGCCGCTCGGGATCGAGCTGCCCACCCTCGTGCAGGCGCTGCGCGCCGAGTTTCCAGGAAGCGAGGTCGTGGTCGTGCCCGGCGCGAGCGTCGACGGCCCGGAGACCGGTGGGTTCGCCCCGGCGGTCGAGGCGGCCCGGGGCGCGGACGTCGTCATCGCGGCCCTGGGTGACCGGGCCGGGCTGTTCGGCCGGGGCACCAGCGGTGAGGGCTGCGACGCGGAGTCGCTGGCCCTGCCCGGGGTGCAGCAGCAGCTGCTGGACGCGCTGCTGGAGGTCGGCGTCCCGGTGGTGGTCACGCTGATCGCCGGCCGGCCGTACGCGCTGGGCCGGGCGGTCGACGAGGCGGCGGCCATCGTGCAGTCGTTCTTCCCGGGCGAGGAGGGGCCGTCGGCGATCGCCGGTCTGCTCAGCGGGCGGGTCGAGCCGCAGGGTCGGCTGCCGGTCAGTGTGCCGCGCAGCCCGGGTGGCCAGCCGACCACCTACCTCGCCGCCCGGCTGGGCCAGGCCAGCGACGTCTCCAACATCGACCCCACGCCCGCGTACGGCTTCGGGCACGGGCTCAGCTACACCCGATTCGACTGGTCGGAGCTGACGGTCGAACAGGCGACGGCGGAGACCGACGGGGAGCTGCTGCTGGCCTTCACGCTGCGTAACAGCGGCACCCGGTGGGGCAGTGAGGTGGTGCAGCTCTACGCGCACGACCCGGTGGCCTCGGTGGTGCAGCCGGTGCAGCGGTTGATCGGCTACCTACGGGTGCCGCTGGAGGCCGGCGCCAGTCGCCGGATCGAGGTGACCGTGCCGGCCGACCTGCTCTCGTTCACCGGGCGGGACGGGCGGCGGGTGGTCGAGCCGGGGGAGCTGGAGTTGCGGCTCGCCTCGTCCAGCACGCAACCGCGGCTGGTGGCGACCGTCGAGCTGACCGGGCCGGTACGGCAGGTGGACCACACCCGGCGGATGCACCCCACGTTCACGGCCCACCCGACCGACTGAGCGCGACGTGTACACCGACCTGCCCGAGGAGCAGCTGCACGGCTACCGCAGCGCGGTCCGGGAACCGGCGGACTTCGACCAGTTCTGGGCCGGCACCCTGGCGGAGGCCTGGGACGCCCGCTGGCCGGTCCGGGTCGAGCCGGTGACGACCGGGCTGGTCAGCATCGACGTGTTCGACGTGACGTTCCCGGGCTTCGCCGGCCAACCCGTGCGGGGCTGGCTGCGGGTGCCCCACGGAGCCGGCATGGCGCTGCCGACCGTGGTCCAGTACGCCGGCTACGGCGGCGGTCGTGGGCACCCGCTGGAGAACCTGCTCTGGGCGGCGGCCGGGTTCGTGCACCTGCAGATGGACACCCGGGGGCAGGGTTCGGGCTGGAGCCGGGGAGCCACCCCGGATCCCGGTGCCGCCGGCCCGGAGGCGCCCGGGGTGGCCACCCGGGGTATCGCCGACCCGCGCACCTACTACTACCGCCGGCTGATCACCGACGCGGTCCGGGCGGTGGACGCCGTCCGGACCCTGCCGGTGGTCGACCCGACCCGGGTGGCGGTGCTCGGTCACAGCCAGGGCGGCGGGCTGGCGCTCGCGGCCGGCGCACTGGCACCCGGCGTACGGACGGTGGTCGCCCTCGTGCCGTTCCTCTGCGACATCCCGCGCGCGATCGTCGCCACCGACGCCCGCCCGTACCGGGAGATCCGGGACTACCTGGCGATCCACCGGGACGCCGAGGAGCGGGTGCTGGCCACCCTGGCGTACGTCGACGGGGTGAACTTCGCCCGGCGCTGCCGCCGGCCGACGCGGTACTCGGTGGCGTTGATGGACGACATCGTGCCCCCGTCGACGGTCTACGCGGCCGTCAACGCCCACGCCGGGCCGACCGAGCTGTCGGTGTGGCGGTACAACGGCCACGAGGCCGGCGGGATCGACGACGAGGCGGCGCTGCGCTTCCTCGGCGAGCACCTGGCCGAGGGCGCCGAGCCGATTCGGCCGGCGGTCGGACGGCGATCCGGAGCGGAGCTCCGGTCGGGCTGATAGACAGGACGGGTGCGCAGGTCAGGGCGAGTGGGCGGCGGCGCCGTGCTCGCGCTGGTCGTGCTACTCGGCGGCTGCTCGCGGCCGGAGCCCCGCCCGGCGCCGACGGGTGCGGGGTCGACGTCGCTGAGCCCTGGCGCGTCCGCCACGGCCCGCCTGCCGGGGTTCGTGGTGCTGACCGACCTCGACCCGCGCATCCACGCCGACATCCGGTACGCCACCGCGCACAACTTCGTCGGCCGGCCGATCACCGCCTACCAGGAGCCGCTGTGCCTGCTCACCCGGCAGGCGGCCGAGGCGCTGCGCCGGGTGCAGGATGCCGCGCTGGCCGGCGGGCACAGCCTCAAGGTGTACGACTGCTACCGCCCGCAGCCGGCGGTGGACGACTTCGTCGCCTGGGCGAAGCGCCCCGGCGAGCAACAGACGAAGGCCGAGTTCTATCCGGACGTGGCGAAGAGCCGACTCTTCGCCGACGGTTACATCGGGGCGCCCACGGCGCACAGCAGGGGCAGCACCCTGGACCTGACCCTGGTCGACGAGCCGGCCGCCAGCCAGCCCCCGTACGCGTCGGGTCAGCCGCTGGTGGCCTGTACCGCGCCGCGCGGGCAGCGCTTCGCCGACAACAGCATCGACATGGGCACCGGCTTCGACTGCTTCGACACCCGGGCGCACACGGCCGACCCCGGGATCACCGGCACGGCCCGGGACAACCGGCGGCTGTTGCAACGGTTGATGACCGACGGCGGGTTCGTGAACTACGACCGCGAGTGGTGGCACTACAGCTTCCGCGACGAGCCGTACCCGGACACCTACTTCACCGCGCCGGTGGCCCGCTCCTCGGTCGGCTGACAACCCGGCCGGCACCGACGCCGCCGACGCCGTCCGGCATGATCGACGCCGTGACCACCGAACGGATCGGCCCCCCGGTGACCGGTGGGGAGCGGGAGACGCTGCGCGCGTTCCTCGACTTCCACCGCGCGACGCTGGCCCTGAAGTGCGACGGCCTCTCCGACGAGGAACTGCGCCGGCAGTCGATGCCGCCCTCCTCGCTGTCCCTGCTCGGCCTGGTCCGGCACCTGGCCGAGGTGGAACGCGCCTGGTTCCGGCGGGTGATCGACGGCGAGGACCTCGGGCTGGTCTGGTCGGCGACCGGCGACTACCAGCAGGCGTACGACGCCAGCTCCGCCACCCGCGCCGAGGCGTTCGACGCCTGGCAGCGCGAGGTCGAGCACGCCCGCCGCATCGAGCGGGCCGCGCCGTCGCTCGACGTGACCGGCCACAACGCCCGCTCCGGCGAGGACGTGTCGCTGCGGCTGGTGATGCTGCACCTGATCCACGAGTACGCCCGGCACAACGGCCACGCCGACTTCCTGCGCGAGGGCATCGACGGCACCGTCGGCGTCTGACCCCCCGCCCACGGCGCGCGAGCTGCCATTCGCGGCATTCACCGCGAATGGCAACAACACCAGGCCAACGACGCCTACCAACAGTCGCAGGGGTGTTTGACGTCGAGCAGCGGAACGCATAACCTTTCATCGATCTGTAAACCTTGTATACAGATGGTTCACGTCGACGCGTCGGCGCGCGTCCCCAGGCCACCACCGAAGGGACGATCAGATGATCGCAGAACTCTCCTCCCGTACCAGACGGATCATCTCGCTGCTGGTCGCCTTCGTCGTCGCGCTCAGCGTCGGCCTCGCCGTCAACGCCTCGCGTACCGCGCAGGCCGCTCCGACGTTCAAGGTCCTGGCCTTCTACAACGGCACCTGGGACGCCGCACACATCGACTTCGTCCGGGATGCCCGGGCCTGGTTCCCGCAGGCGGCCGCCCAGTACGGCTTCTCCTGGGAGGCGACCACCAACTGGGGCCTGCTGAACACCGCCAACCTGGCGCAGTACAAGGTCATCATGTTCCTGGACGACGCGCCACCCACCGCGCAACGGGCCGCGTTCCAGCAGTACATGCAGAACGGCGGCGCGTGGCTGGGCTTCCACGTCACCGCCTTCAACACCAACCCGTCGAGCTGGAGCTGGTACTACAACACCTTCCTCGGCACCGGCGCGTTCCAGTCGAACACGTGGGGACCCACCCGGGTCACCCTGCGCGCCGACAACCGCACCCACCCGGCCACCCGGCAGCTCCCCGCGACCTTCCCGTCGTCGATCAGCGAGTGGTACTCCTGGAGCAACGACCTGCGGCAGAACCCGGACATCGACATCCTCGCCTCGATCGACCCGTCCAGCTTCCCGGTCGGCACCGACCCCAACCAGTCCTGGTACAGCGGCTACTACCCGCTGGTGTGGAGCAACAAGCGGTACAAGATGCTCTACGCCAACTTCGGCCACAACGCCATGGACTACAACACCAACACCGGGCTGTCGTCCACCTTCGACAGTGAGCCACAGAACCGGCTGCTGATCGACGGTCTGCACTGGCTCGCCGGTGCCGGCGCCGGGCCCACCCCGACGCCCACGCCGACCGGCCCCATCTCGCCGACGGCCTGGCACACCGTGGTCAACCGGGCCAGCGGCAAGTGCGTGGACGCGCGGGCCGCCGACAGCACCAACGGCACCGCCATCCAGCAGTACGCCTGCAACAACAGCACCGCCCAGCAGTACCAGTTCGCGCCGACCAGCGGCGGCTACCTGCGGGTCAACAACCGCAACAACAGCGCTCAGGTGCTCGACGTGACCAACGTGTCGACCGCCGACTCGGCACCCATCCAGCTCTGGTCCTACAGCGGTGGCAACAACCAGCAGTGGCGGGCGGAGTCGGAAGGCGGCAGCTACTACCGCCTGGTCAACCGCAACAGCGGCAAGTGCCTCGACGTGCCGGGCGCGTCCACCGCGGACAGCGTCCAGCTCATCCAGTACGCCTGCAATGGCACCGCCGCGCAGTCCTTCCGGCTGGTGCCGCAGCCATAGACCCGGCGCAGTAACGTGCCCGCCATGGCGATTCCCGACCGCGTACCGATCGCGTACGAGCCCGACTACCGCACCCGCTTCATCGGTCGGTACGACAAGGGTCAGTTCTTCGGCTCCGTCACGGCCACCCTGGAGGACGGCAGCGGCGCCGAGGACGACTGGTACCGCCACAAGCGGTGGTATGCCGTGCTGCACCGGTTCGACCCCGACGGTACGCACACCGACTCGGACATCTGGTTCGCCGGCACCAGCGAGGACGAGCAGGCCTCCGTCGACCGGGCCGAGGCCCGGCTCGTCGAGTGGCTCGACGCGCTGCCCGGCCGGGTCTTCGACGACATCGCCATCAAGCTCTTCCAGGTCGAGGTCGACGGGCACGTCTTCGGGCTGGTCGACGGAACCGCGGACTACGACGGCAAGGACCACGCCGAGTTCGTCCCCGACGACCTCGGTTTCGACCCGCCCTGGGACGGCTGCTACGACACCTGAGCGGCGCGGCCGAGCCGGGCGGCCACGCCGCGCAGCACGCCGCGCAGCTCCGGTGGGTCGAGCACGTCGAGGTCCACCTCAAGGGTGCCGAGGAAGGCGGCCAGGTTGCTCAGCGACTCCCCGCCGGTGTGCAGCAGGCAACTGTGCTCGTCGATCGCCTCCAGCAGGCCCGCCGTGCTGGGGATCCGCTGCGCCATCCGATCGGCCGGCGCGTGCAGGCGTACCCGCGCCGGGTGCGGCCACGCCGTGGAGCCGACGCCGCGCAGCACGTGCGCGACCGCGTCGCCACCCGGCGGCTCCCGGGGCGTGAAGCGCGGACCGCCCGGCACCCGGGGCTGGATCCGGTCGGCGCGGAAGGTCCGCCAGTCGGCCCGGTCGGTGTCCCAGCCCAGCAGGTACCAGCGTCGCCCGGTGTAGACCAGCCGGTACGGCTCGACGTCCCGGACGGTGGCCGTGCCGTCGTGCCCGGCGTAGTCGAAGCGCAGTCGCTCCTGGCGGTGCACGGCCGTGGAGACGGCGGTGAGCGTCTCGGCGTCCACGGTCGGGCCGCCGGCGGCGGCGGAGACCGTCGCCGCGCGCAGGGCGTCCACCCGGTGCCGCAACCGCGACGGCAGCGCCTGCTCCAGCTTGGCCAGCGCGCGCAGCGAGGTCTCCTCGATACCGCGCACCGAGCCGGACGCGGCCGCCCGCAGGCCGACGGCCACCGCCACCGCCTCGTCGTCGTCGAGCAGCAGTGGCGGCAGGGCGGACCCGGCGCCGAGGCGGTAGCCGCCAGCGACCCCGGGGCGTGACTCGATCCGGTAGCCGAGCACCCGCAGTCGTTCGACGTCGGTGCGTACGGTGCGGGTGCTGACCGCCAGCCGGTCGGCCAGCTCCGTGCCCGACCAGTCGCGGTGGCCCTGCAACAGGGCGAGCAGGCGCAGCAGCCGCACGGAGGTCTCCACCATGTCCGCGAGTCTGCCAGGTATTGCGGAAGCCCATGTTCCGCAATGTCGCCCGCAGGCGCGCGGTTAACCGGTTGCCCGGCACCGCGACCGCCTGCTGAACTACCCGAAACCGCCACCAACCTTCAGGGAGTAGTAATGCGCGCTGCGTCGATGTCCGACCAGAAGGGACCTGTCACCGACCCGAAGGACATGACGCTGCGTGAAAACCCTCAACCTCGGCATCCTGGCGCACGTCGATGCCGGTAAGACCAGCCTGACCGAGCGACTGCTGCACGACGTCGGTGTGCTCGACGAGATCGGCAGCGTCGACGCGGGCAGCACCCGCACCGACTCCCTGGCGTTGGAACGACAACGCGGCATCACCATCCGCTCCGCCGTCGTCTCCTTCGTGGTGGACGACGTGACCGTCAACCTGATCGACACCCCCGGGCACCCGGACTTCATCGCCGAGGTCGAACGGGTGCTCGGCGTGCTCGACGGCGCGGTACTAGTGATCTCCGCGGTGGAGGGGGTCCAGCCGCAGACCCGCGTGCTGATGCGCACCCTGCGCCGGCTGCGCATCCCGACGCTGATCTTCGTGAACAAGGTCGACCGGGCCGGGGCCGACCCCGATCGGGTGCTGCGGGCCGTCGCGGAGAGGCTGACCCCGTCCGTGGTGGCGATGGCTTCGGTGGCGGCGCCCGGCACCCGGGACGCCCACTGCACGCCGTACGGTCCGGCCGACGACACGTTCACCGACCGGCTGCTCGACCTGCTCGCCGGGCAGGACGACGCGCTGCTCGCCGACTGGGTGGCGGACACCTCGGCACTGCCGTACCCCCGGCTGCGCCGGGCGCTGGCGGTCTGGACCGGCCGGGCGCTGGTCCATCCGGTGTTCGCCGGCTCGGCCATCACCGGTGCCGGGGTGGACGCGCTGATCGCCGGCATCACCGAGCTGTTGCCCACGGTTCGGGGCGACGCCGACGCCCCGGTCTCCGGCACCGTCTTCGCCATCGAGCGCGGCCCGGCGGGGGAGAAGATCGCCCTGGTCCGGCTCTTCGCCGGCACGATCCGGGTGCGTGATCGGATCCGCGTCGGCGCGACCGGAGCGGCCCTGGTCACCGCCGTACGCGTCGTCGCCGACGGCGCCGACGTCGCGGCGTCGTCGGTCGGCGCGGGCCACATCGCCCGGCTGTGGGGCCTGACCGATGCGCGGATCGGCGACCCGGTCGGCGTACCCCACGAACGCGCCGGCGGGGACCGGCACTTCGCGCCGCCGACCCTGGAGACCGTCGTGGTCCCGACCCGGCCCGCCGACCGGGTCGCGGCGCACGCCGCGCTGAGCCAGCTCGCCGAGCAGGATCCACTGATCAACCTGCGGCAGGACGACCGGCAGCACGAGATGACCCTCTCGCTCTACGGCGAGGTGCAGAAGGAGGTCATCCAGGCCACCCTGGCCGACGACTTCGGAGTGGCGGTGACCTTCCGGGAGAGCAGCACGGTGCACGTGGAGCGGGTGTGCGGCGTCGGCGCGGCGGTCGAGGTGATCGCCGTGGCGCCCAACCCGTTCCTGGCCACCGTCGGGTTGCGGGTGGCCCCCGCACCGGCCGGGGCCGGGGTGAGCTTCCGGCTCGGCGTCGAGCTGGGATCGATGCCGCCGGCCTTCTTCGCCGCCGTCGAGGAGACCGTGCACCGGACACTGCGTCAGGGACCGCACGGCTGGCAGGTCCCCGACTGCGAGGTGACGATGACCCACGCCGGCTACTGGGCCCGGCAGAGCCACTCCCACGGCACCTTCGACAAGAGCATGTCCAGCACGGCGGGGGACTTCCGCAACCTCACCCCGCTGGTGTTGATGGCCGCGCTCACCCGTGCCGGCACCCGGGTCCACGAGCCGGTGCACCGATTCCGGCTGGAGGCGCCGGGTGACATCCTCGGCACCCTGCTTCCCGCGCTGGCCCGGCTGGACGCGGTGCCGACCAACACCACCGGCCAGGGCACGTCGTACCTGGTGGAGGGGGAGATCCCGGCGGGCCGGGTACACGCGCTGGAGCGCCGGCTTCCGGCGCTGACCCGGGGCGAGGGCGTGTTGGAGACCGCGTTCGACCGGTACCGGCCGGTGCGCGGCCCGGCTCCCACCCGACCCCGCTGGGATCACAACCCGCTGGACCGCAAGGAGTACCTGCTGGCGGTCGCCCGCCGGGTCGTCGGCGGCCGGTAGCGGGCGCGGCCGGGCCTGGCGCAATATCCATTGCGGACCGGTCCCGGCCGGCCTAGCGTCATCGGCGCAAGGTCAACCGATCAGAGCCCGGGGAGTACGCCGTGTCGCAGCGCAACCGCACCAAAGCCACCTGGCGCACGCCAGGTGCCGGTGCCGGGTTGCCCTCGGGCGTGCGGTACCGGTGTCTCGGCCAGCCCGGTCAGGGCCGGCAGTTGGGGCGGCGTCACTCCTGACGCCAGCGCGTCAGACGCCGCCGCCCACCCACTGAGGGTCGGGCGGCCTTTTCATATCCGACGAGCTTCCGCGCCCGGCCGTCTGGCGCGCAATCATTTCCGGTCACCCCGCGCGATGCTGGTGCCGGCACGACACAAGGAGACCGCCATGGGATTCACCCCCCTCGCCGGCACCCGGGCACCGGTCCGGGTCTGGACCGACCCGTACGCCATCGAGCCGCAGGCCGCCCGGCAGCTGCGCAACATCGGCGCGCTGCCCTGGGTGCAGGGCGTCGCGGTGATGCCGGACGTGCACTTCGGCAAGGGCGCCACCGTCGGCTCGGTCATCGCCATGCGGCAGGCCGTCTCGCCGGCCGCCGTCGGCGTGGACATCGGCTGCGGCATGTCGGCGGTCCGCACCTCGCTGACCGCCGCCGACCTGCCGGACGACCTGGCCGGGCTGCGCTCCGCGATCGAGGCCACCATCCCGGTCGGCTTCGCCCAGCGGGACAAGGCGGTCGACCCGCGCCGGGTGCGTGGTCTGGAGCAGGCCGGCTGGGACGACTTCTGGGGCCGGTTCGCCGGGCTGGACCGGCGGGTGGCGCAGCTGGAGACCCGGGCCCAGCGGCAGCTCGGCACCCTCGGCGGGGGTAACCACTTCATCGAGGTCTGCCTGGAGCAGGGTGGTGCCGACGAGGGACGGGTGTGGCTGATGCTGCACTCCGGATCGCGCAACATCGGCAAGGAGCTGGCCGAGCGGCACATCGGGGTGGCGCGACGGCTGCCGCACAACGTCGAGCTGCCCGACCGGGACCTTGCGGTGTTCCTCACCGGTACGCCGGAGATGGACGCCTACCGGCGCGACCTGTGGTGGGCGCAGGAGTACGCGCGGCGCAACAGGGCGGTCATGCTGGCCCTGCTCTGCGGCGTGGTGCGCGAGCACTTCCCGCAGGTCGGTTACGACGAGCCCATCTCATGTCACCACAACTACGTCTCGGAGGAGAGCTACGACGGCGTGGACGTGCTGGTCACCCGCAAGGGCGCGATCCGGGCCGGCCGGGGCGACCTGGGCATCATCCCCGGGTCGATGGGCACCGGGTCGTACATCGTGCGGGGTCGGGGGAACCCGGACGCGTACTGCTCGGCCTCGCACGGGGCTGGGCGGCGGATGTCACGGGCGCAGGCCAAGCGGACCTTCAGCACCACGGACCTGGCCGCGCAGACCGCTGGCGTGGAGTGCCGAAAGGACGCCGGGGTGGTCGACGAGATCCCCGGCGCGTACAAGGACATCACCGAGGTGATGGCCCAGCAGGAGGACCTGGTGCAGGTGGTGGCGCACCTCAAGCAGGTGGTCTGCGTGAAGGGCTGACCGTGCCGACGGGCCGCGCGGGCCGGGATGACCGGCCCGCGCGGCAACTCCTCAGAAGCCGGCGAAGACCCGGCGCAGGTCGTCCAGGCTCACCGGGCCGGTCACCCGCACCTCGTCCGGGGTGTGCTGGGGACCCAGCCGCCCGGTGGCCAACCGCAGCCACGCCTCGGCCGGGGCGGTCAGCTCGCCGTCCGGCTGCCGCGGCGCGTCGGTCAGCTCGATCCGCTCACCCAACCGCAGCCCGTACGTCTGCTCGGGCTCCTGCAGTCGCACCAGCAGCGCGGCCTCCCGGCCGGCCAGCTCCTGTGGCCGGCTGGTCCACGCCAACATGCCGCCGACCTGGTCGAGCAGCAGCGGCACCGCCTCCGGCGTCACCGCCGCGAACGGGTTGAACGCCACCTCGACGTCCCACTGGTGCAGGGCGAACTCGCTGAGCCGGAACCGGCCCGCGGTGGCGACGTCGACCGGGTCCGGCAGGAAGCCGAGGTCGATCCGCAGCGAGGCCCGGCTCTCGGCGTCCAGCGCCTCGTACGCCCCGACGAGGCGTTCGTTGGCGGCGAGGAACCCGGCGGCGTGTTCGGCCGGGGCCATCGCGTCCCAGCGCTGCCAGACGCCGCGGTTGAAGTCGCCGTCCGGGCCGGGCGCGCCGGTGCGAGCCGCGGTCAGCGTCGCGAGGTTGATCTCCGCGCCGCTGCCCAGGTGGCTGAGCACCTGGGACACCTGCCACTCGCTGGCTCCCGACGGCAGCAGCAGGTCGTCTTCCTTGAGGTCCCGGACGAGCGTGGCGAGCTCCTCGTGGCCCGCGCGCAGCGCGTTGATGATCTGGTCGGCAGCCGTGGACATCTGTCTCCTCAACGGATTTTCGGTGATGGTCGGGACGCTACCGGACGCCGCCGCCGGCCGGTCCCACTCCGGGTCGGAGCGGGCCGGCCGGCGGCGGCGGTCGGCTCAGCCCATGTGCACGGTGGTACCGGTCGGGACGTCCTCCTTGCGCACCTTGACCAGGATCAGGGTGGCCAGTCCGGCGAGCACGATCAGCGCCGCGCCCCAGGCGAACGCCACGCTGTAGCCGTGTACCAGCGCCTCGATCTGGTTGACCGGGTTCGGTGCCCGGCCGACCAGGTACGCGGCGACCGCGCTGGTGTACATGGTGTTCAGCAGCGCGGTGCCCAGCGAGCCGCCGATCTGCTGGGTGGCGTTGAGCGTCGCGCTGGCCGCGCCGGCGTCGTGCTCCGGCACCCCGACCAGGGCGAGGCTGGACAGCGGCACGAACGTGAACCCGAGGCCCATGCCGAGGATGACCTGGGCGGGCAGCAGGTGGGTGAGGAACGAGGTGTCCACGTCGATCTGGGTCAGCAGCAGCATGGCCGCGGCGGCGAGTACGGCACCGCCGACCATCAGCGGCTTGGCACCCACCCGTGGCATCAGCTGGCTGGCCCCACCCGCCGCGATCAGCACGCCGGCGGTGACCGGCAGCGAGGCGAGCCCCGCCTCCAGCGGCTTGTACTGGAGCACCACCTGGAAGTAGAAGGTCAGGAAGAGGAACGCGCCGAACAGGCCGGCACCGATCAGCGTCGAGGCGAGGTACGCACCGCCCCGGTTGCGGTCCAGGATGATCCGCATCGGCAGCAGCGGGTGGTTGGAGCGCAGCTCGATCACCACGAAGGCGGCGAGCAGCACCACACCGGCGGCGATGAAACCGAGCGTCGCGGCGGCGTCCCAGCCGTCCTCGGCGGCCTTGGTGAAGCCGTACACCAGGGAGACCAGGCCGGCGGTGACGACGACCGCGCCGGGCACGTCGTAGCGGGTGTTGCCGTGCGCCCGGCTCTCCGGCACCAGCGGTAGGGCGAAGGCGATGGCGAGCGCGGCGACCGGGATGTTGACCAGCAGGCACCAGCGCCAGTCGGCGTACTCGGTGAGCACCCCGCCGAGCAGCAGGCCGACCGCAGACCCACCGCCGGCGATCGCGCCGTACACCGCGAACGCCTTGGCGCGCTCCGTGGCCTCGGTGAACAGGACGGTGAGCAGAGCCAGCGCGGCCGGGGCGAGCAGCGCGCCGAAGGCGCCCTGCAACGCGCGGGCGGCGAAGAGCATCCCGCCGGTGGTGGCCAGACCGCCCAGCGCGGAGGCCAGCGCGAAGCCGGTCATGCCGACCAGGAAGGTCCGCTTGCGGCCCCAGTAGTCGGCGATCCGGCCGCCGAGCAGCAGCAGGCCGCCGAACGCCAGCGTGTAGGCGGTGACCACCCACTGCCGGTTCGCGTCGCTGATGCCGAGGTCGGCCTGGGCCTGCGGGAGCGCGATGTTCACGATGGTGGCGTCCAGGACCACCATCAGCTGCGAGATCGCGATGACCGCCAGCGCGATCCAGCGCTTCGGGTGCGGCGCGCCTGTCGACGTCCCAGCGCCGGGCGCACCGGGGGCGGTCGAGGTAGTTCCGGGCATGGTGAAGCCTTCCGTGTGCGTGTTGCTGGTGTGGATCAGGCCTGAGACGGGCGGTCGGGCTGGTAGCGGAGCACCGGAATCAGCACCTGGTCGACGACCTGGGTGAGGAACGCGTCATCGGCGGGTAGGCCGGACGCGACGATGCGGGACATGGAGAGCGCGGGCGCCAGCTCGTGGAACAGCTCCCGTTCACCGGCCTCGGGCGGGATTTCGCCCCGGGCTGCGGCGCGGACCAGGATGGCCGTGCTGGCCACCCGCCCGGCCGGCAGCACCTGGTGGCGCACCAGGCGTTCCAGCTCGGGATTGGTCCGCATGGCGAAGGCCAACGCCTGCATCAGGTCGCAGTCGGCCGCGCAGACAGCGGCCGTGGCGCGCAGCAACTCGATCAGGTCGCCGCGCAGTGAGCCGGTGTCGGGCGGGTTGTGTACGCCCACCTGCCGGTGGCGCAGGGCGGCGACGACCAGTTCGGTCTTGCCGTCCCAGCGCCGGTAGATGGTGGCCTTGCTGACGTGGGCCCGGGCGGCGACGGCGTCGATGGTCAACCGGTCGAAGCCGACCTGGCGAAGCACCTCGATGACCACGGCGAACAGGTCGCTGTCGGAGCATCGCGCGCCCCGGGCAGCCGGCACCCCGGCACCCGCGCCCACCTGCTGACCGCCAAGCATTCCGACCCCCGCGAAACGATGTCGTACTGACCCTAGTTCGCGGTTGGGTGATCGTGCAGCGTTTTATGAGCTGCGTCGCACCGGGCTGACGAAACGATTACGTTTCCGCCCGGTGTCCGGCAGGTGTCCCGGTCAGATCGCCGTGCCCGGCGGGGACTTCAGCAGGGGCGACGCCTCGGCGGCATAACCACCACGCCCATCGCGGAGAGCGCTCGCCGCGATGCGAATCAGATCGATGTTGACGCCGGCAGCGCCACTCGGGTCGTGCACCTTCAGCTTCACGTCAAGGCTCACTGCAGTCTCACCCCACCCCTGCGCCTCAATGCTGAGGTGTGCCACCTTCTCCGACTGAAGCTGCGAAAGATACCCGAATGGGGCCATCTCCACCTTGTCCGCCGCCGACAGGGCGTTGAGCTTGGACTGCTTCTTGGTGTTGGAATTCTCGGCCAGGTTGCGGAAGTCCTCGGTACCGCCCAGGTTGACCTGATAGGAACTGGCCAGGGTGAGACCCCGCTCCTCCAGCAACCGCAGCAGCGCGTTGTGCACCACCGACGTGCCGAACTGGCTGGCCAGATCGTCACCGAGCAACGGCAGACCCGCCGCCTCGAAACGATCGATCCAGAGTGGATCGCGGCCGATCGCGTCAGATGTGGTGTTGATGAAGGCGACGCCTGCCCGGCAGGCGGCCTCGGCGTAGGCCCGGGCCGTATCCGGACGGCCGCTGGGTGCCGAGTACAGCAGCACCTCAGCCCCGGTCAACGCCGCCGCCACACGATCGACCTCGCTGGCGTCGACCAGGCCCCTGGTCACCGGGACACCCGACGGCGGCAGGTCGGCCGCGAGACGGGGAAAGTTGTTCGGTGGCAGGAAGATCGCCTCGGTCAGATCTTTGCCAACCTTGCCGTCGGACATGGCGAAAGCGGCGACGAAGTCGATGTCGTCCACGCCGAGGCCATCGATGACCGGCCGGCGGATACCAACCAGACTGCCGGTCTGTCGATAAAAGGAAATCCCCTGCACCAACGCTGACGTGTTGTTACCTACACCCGCCACCGCGACCCTCACCCGTTCGATCATGAACGCGACGGTACTTCACCGGTTCGTGGGCGAGGGGTCGCGGCGGTGCGGGCTCAGGTCCCGGCGGGCGCGAGGATCACCGGCACGGCCACCGTGTTGATCCGTGAGCCGTCGCGCGCGGACACCTCGTACACCTCGATGGTGCCGCGCTGCTCCCGGGCCGTGCGCCAGCCGACCACCACGCGGTACGCGCCCCGGCAGCCGCTGCCGCAGCTGGCGGTGCCGAAGCCGGCGGCAACTTCCCGGCCGGCGGCGTCCAGGACCCGGACACTGACCGTGGCCTCGAACACGTCGGCGGTGCCGGTGACGGTGAGTGGGGCGCCGACGCGTTCGCCGACGCTCGGTCCGGTGACCACGATCGGCGGCAGCAGGCCCGAGTAGTCGGAACGGTCGACCGGGGGCCCGTCGCCGAAGCGGACCTGCCGCACGGTGGGGAACTGGGTGAGCGTCCACACCACCTGCGCCTCGCGCAGCCGCCGGCGCCCCGCCGGGTCGTCGGCGGACGGGACGGGCCGCAGCGTCGCCACGCCGTCGGTGATCCGGGTGACCTCGACGCCGGCCGGGAGCAGGGTGGTCAGCCCGGTGGCGGCCTCCGCCGGCGTGGGCCCGGCGGCCAGCTCGGTCAGCGCCAGTCGGGACGTCGCGACGGTGGCCGGTCGGGTCCGCCGGGTCGGGACGAGCTGCCCGGATCGGACGTACCACAGCTCAATGGTCACCGTGGCCGGCTGGCGCGTGCCGGTGCTGGCCGGTGGCGGCGGGCGGGACGGGCCGCTGGTGGGTGACGGTGGCGGTTCCGCCGGCGGGGTGGGCGTCGGGTCCCCCGGGGGCCCGGTGGGTGCCGCACTCGACGGCGCCGCGGTGGGCGCCGGGCCGAGATCACCGGAGCGGGGGGTGCCGCACCCGCCGAGGAGCAGCGCGGCGATGAGCACCGGTGCGGTCACACCGGCCGCACGGCGCCGGCTCATCCCGCACCGCCCGCAGCCGTGCCCGCCCTGCGCCCGCCCTCGGCGTGCTCGTCGGCGTGGCCTCTGGACCGCTCGTCTGCCTGCGCGACGGCGGGCCGCCTCCCGGCGTCGCCGAGGTGGGGCCCGCGGGCCGGCAGCTCCAGCCGGAACCGGGTGCCGGCGCCCGGTTCGCTGCGCACACTCAGCACCCCGTCGAGCAGGGCGGCGTGTTCCCGGGCGATGGCCAGCCCCAGCCCACTGCCCGGAGCCGAGCGGGACGGGTCGACCTTGTGGAACCGGTCGAACAGGCGTGGCAGGTGCTCGGCCGGGATGCCCGGCCCCTGGTCGGTGACCTCGAAGACGACCAGTGGGCCCGCCGCGGCCACGGTGGCCCGGATCTCGCCGTCGCCGTGCTCGACCGCGTTGGCGACCAGGTTGGCCAGCACCCGCTCCAGCCGGCGTGGGTCGGTGTGTAGCGCGACCGGGTCGGCCGTGACCACCACCCGCTCCGACCAGCCGCGCGCCCCGATGATCGCGCGCAGCAGTGCCGGCGCGTCGACCGGCTCGACGCTTGGCTGCTCCCGCCCGGCGTCCAGCCGGGAGATCTCCATCAGGTCCTCGACCAGCCGGCGCAGCCGGACCACGTCGCCGACCAACAGCCGCGCGGCCGGCCGGGCGTCGTCCGGCAGTTGGTCGAGGTGCTCCCGCAGCAGCGAGGCCGCGGCCACCAGTGCGGTCACCGGGGTACGCAGCTCGTGCGCGACGTCGGCGGTGAACCGCAGCTCCCGGGCCTGCGCCGCCGACAGCGCGGCGATCTTCGACTCCAGTGCCTCGGCCATCTCGTTGAACGACGCCGCCCAGTCGCTGAACTCGTCCCGCCCGCGCACCGGCAGGCGGGTGGCGAGCAGACCCTCGGTGAGTGCACGGGCTGCCCGACTGGCCCGGCTCACCGGCTCCAGCGTGCGACGGGCCAGGGCGTGCCCCACCCCGGCGGCGAGCAGCACCACGAGCACCCAGCCGGCCAGCAACGCGTTGCGCAGCTGACCCAGGTCGGCGGCGATGTCGTCCTCGACCGTGATCACGTACAGCTCGGCGGTCGAGCCGGGGATGCGTCCGCCGACCACCAGCAGCCGGGGCCGCTCCGCCGGGGCGGACCGTTGGTAGCCGAGCTGTCCGTCCGCGACGGTGGCTCGCAGCCGGGTGCTCAGGGTCGGGGCGTACGCCGAGTGCGAGGGTCGGGCCGGGCCGTCGACGAGCACCACATGCCGGCCGCTGCCCTCGAAGCTGGTGAGCAGCTCGGTGCTGCGCTGGTCGGTCAGCGGCAGGAACTGCCCCGCGAGGACGAGTTGGTAGCGGGCGTCGGCGGCGGCCTGGTGCAGCGAGGCGTCCAACCAGGACTGCCGCAGCAGCAGACCCGCCCCACCGGCCAGCAGCCCGGCGGAGACCCCGGCGACCAGCACGAACGCGATCGTCAGCCGGCGCCGCAGGCGGCCCGGAGGCACCGCGCGTCCGGCCATCGCCGACCTCCCGTCAGCCCGTGGACAGCTTGTAGCCGGCACCGCGCACGGTGCGGACCAGCCGTGGGTGCGCCGGATCGTCCTCGACCTTGGCGCGCAGCCGCTGCACCGCCACGTCGACCAGCCGCGAGTCGCCCAGGAAGCTGTGGTTCCAGACCAGGTCCAGCAGCAGCTCCCGGGTGAAGACCTGGCCTGGCCGGCGGGCCAGCTCCAGCAACAGGCGGAACTCGGTGGCGGTCAGCGTCACCTCCCGGCCGTCCCGTCGCACCACGAAGCTGCCCGGGTCGATCTGGAGGCTGCCGACCTCGATGGTGCTGGAGGCGACCGGCGCGCTGGCCCGACGCAGCACCGAGCGGACCCGGGCCACCAGCTCGGGCAGGTCGAACGGTTTGCGCAGGTAGTCGTCCGCACCGCACTCCAACCCGACCACCACGTCGAGCGTGTCGGTGCGCGCGGTCAGCATCAGGATCGGCACCTGGCTGGTGCGCCGGATCTCCCGGCAGACCTCCAGGCCGTCCAGGCCGGGCAGCATGACGTCGAGGACGATCAGGTCGACCGGGTGGGCCCGCCACGCCGCCAGGGCCTGCCGCCCGTCGACGGCGGTGTCGACCCGGAAGCCGGCGCGGCGCAGACCGAGGGCGGTGACCTCCCGGATGGAGGCATCGTCCTCGACCACCAGCACGCGGCCCTCCACCACCTGAGGGTAGACCCGCCGCGACGGTGCGCAGCCCTGGCGGAACGGTCGGTGTCGGGGGCCCGGCCGGACCCCCGACACCGTGCCGGTCACTCCTGCCACTGGTGCGCCACGTCGAGCACGATCCGGCTGTGCCCGCCGGGGCCGGCCAGCACGAACGTGCGGAACGGCAGTCGGGCCCGTACGCCGACGGCGAAGGTGGTGTAGCCCTCGAAGCTGCCGCCGAAGACGACGTCGCGCAGCGTCGGG
Organism: Micromonospora sp. NPDC005173; assembly: GCF_040608515.1. Classification (NCBI taxonomy): domain Bacteria; kingdom Bacillati; phylum Actinomycetota; class Actinomycetes; order Micromonosporales; family Micromonosporaceae; genus Micromonospora; species Micromonospora sp. NPDC005173. The sequence continues at coordinate 16,362 of NZ_JBEXIK010000051.1, read as the reverse complement.
TAACGCAGCAGGTTCGCGGCGTGCTCACCGACCCGGTACGGCACGGTGCCCAGGTGGGCCTCGTCGTACGCCGGTGCCCGCAGCGAGACCCGCAGCAGGGCGCCTCCAGCCGTGTACGGCGACAGTGCCAGCCCCTCGCCCTCGGTCCACGTCTCGCCGTAGCCGACCGAGTAGCCGTTCACCGGGCCGGCGAACTCGAACACCACCCGGTCGTAGCAGTCGTGTCGGCCGGTCCGTACCTCGATCAGCGGGGAGCTGCTCAGCGCGCCGGCCGTCTTGTCCGCGCTGCCCCAGGTGATCCCGCAGTACGGCGATCCGGTCGCCGCCATGGTGGTGCTCGCCGTGGCGCCGCTGCCCGCGCCGGCGACCAGCCCGGCGAGCACGACCGCCAGCGCCGTCAGTGCGCTCCTGATCCTCATCGTGGTACCTCCGTCCGATGGTCGGGGGCCACGTCGCGGCGGCGATGCCGGTGACCCTCCGATGCGACCGTGCTCCGGTACCGGCACGGCCACTTCGCTGCGGCGTAACAGCCACGTAACAGCGGTCGATGGTGGCACCGTGGACGGTGCGGGTCAGTCGGTCACGGGCGGTCGGTGCAGGGTGCGCAGTGGCGAGCAGAACACCGGAAGCCAGGTCAGTCCGTTGGCGACCGCGCCGACCACCAGTGCCGTGCGGACGTCGACGTACTGGCCGAGCAGGCCGGCGGCCACCGCGCCGACGGTGAGCGCCCCGGTGAGCAGGAACCGGAAGGTGGCGTTCATCCGACCGAGCAGCGCGTCCGGAGTGCTGCCCTGGCGCAGGCTCACCCCGATGACGTTGCCGACTCCGGTCCGCCAGGCCAATGCCAGCCAGCCGAACGCGGCCAGCCAGAGCATCGGTCCGGTGTCGATCAGCGCGACCAGCCCGCCGAGCGGGGCGACCAGCAGACCGGGCAGCCAGAGCGCGCGACCGTGACCGATCCGCTCGGCGAGGGGGCGCGCGCTCAGCGCGCCGAGCAGGGCGCCGACCCCACCCGCGCCCAGGAAGAGGCCGAGGACGGCGGCACCCAGCCGCAGCTCGCGCAGGAAGACCACCGGCAGCATGATCGTGGTGAGCTGCATGGTCAGGTTGATGCTCGCGGTCGAGAGGGCGAGCGGGCGGAGCAGCGGGTTGCCGGCCACGTGCCGGACCCCGACGCTGAGCTGCCGGGCGAAGCCGCCCGCAGCCCGGGACGGGAGCCGGCGGGGTGCGTCGGTGCGGATCCGGGAGAGGATCGCCCCGGAGACCGCGAAGGCCACCGCGTCCAGCACGATCGCGACTGGCGCCGTGAGCGCCTGCACGACCAGCCCGCCGATGCCGCGCCCGGCGATCTGCATCGTCGCGTTGGTGCTCATCAGCAGGGAGTTCGCCGCCACCAGGCGGCTCCGGCCGACCAGTTCCGGCAGGTAGCTCTGCGCGGCGATGTCGGCGAAGACGGTGCCGACCCCGGTCAGCAGCACCACCAGGTAGAGCTGCGTGATGCTCAGCCAACCGGCCCACCACGCCACGGGCACGGACGCGACCAGCGCCGCCCGGGTCAGGTCCGCGGTGACCAGCACCGCACGGTGGGGCAACCGGTCGACCCAGACCCCGGCCGGCAGGCCGATCACCAGGAAGGCGGCCGTGCTCAGCGCGCCGAGCAGCCCCACCTGACCGGGAGTGGCCGCCAGCAGGGACACGGCGAGCACCGGCACGGCGAGCTGGCTGACGTGGAAGCCGATGCCGTCGACGAGGGCGGCGGCGTAGAGCAGCCGGAAGGAGCGGGGCCAGGGGCCGGCGCGGTGGTCGAGGGCGGTTGTGGTCGGGGCGGTGGTCATGCCGCCCACGGTGCCGGCCGCAGCGAGCGGGACCGATAGATTTGATCCTCGCCGAATCTGTCGGGGGGCACCAAATGATGCTGGTGGGGCTGGAAGCGCGGGATCTGGCGATGACCCGGTTCGCGGTGTCGTCACTGTGGGAGGTGATCGCCAGCGTCCAGGTCATCAAGCAGCCGCACCTGTTCCCGGAGCACCTGCCCTGGTCCGAGCGGGTCCGACCCCGCCTGGCCGGGCTGGACTGGCGGCTCCTCGCCGACCTGGTGCAGATACCGACACTGGTCATTCCGCCCTTCGTCTGCCCGCCCCCGACCACCTCGCAGCCCACCCTCGACGTGGAACTCGCCACTCTCGTCGCCAGCCCACCCGAGGCGGTGCGGGCAGGTCTCGACGCGCTGACCGGCCCCCGTTCGCCACGGCTGGCCGCGCTCCACACCGATCCGGTCGTCGAGCTGACCCGGCTGGCCGAGGTGATCCGGAGGTACGCCGACGTGGCCATCGCGCCCTACTGGCCCCGGATGCGCACCCTGCTGGAACGCGAGGTACTGCTCGGCGCGCAGCGAATGGCTACCGACGGGGTGCACGGCCTGCTCAACCACCTCGACCCGTACGTCCGACTGGAGGCCGACACGCTGCGGGTGGATCACATCGTCCTGGCCGGCTCGGTGCGACTCGACGGGCGGGGCCTGCTGCTCGTCCCGTCGATCTTCACCGGCCCCCGGGTCTGGTCCAACTTCGGCTCGCCGGGGCAGCCGGTGCTGCGCTATCCCGCTCGGGCGGTGGCGACCCTCTGGGAGCGGGATCCGGTCCCGCGCGGGCGGGGTCTGGCGCGGGTGCTGGGTCGAACGCGCGCCACGCTGCTGCACGAGTTGGCGGTGCCAACCTCGACCCTGGAGCTGGCCGATCGCTGCGGGCTCACGCAGGGCACCGTGTCGCAGCACCTCAGCGCGCTGCGCGACGCCGGCCTGGTGGGTGCCCACCGGGCGGGACGCTTCGTGCTCTACGCCCGTACGACCGCGGCCGAGACGCTGATCGCCGCCAGCGGCGCGGACGCCCCCTGACCCGCAGTGGCGTGACCGTCGTGTTCCTCGACCGGCCCGCCCTCAGTCACGGCGCTCGCGCGGAAGCGGTATGACGGTTCCGCTATGCCGTACATCGACCGCTGTCGCTTTAACATCGACCTGCATCGATGACCGGCGGCCGGTGGTCGCCGGACGACCGCAGGGGAGTGCGTGATGTTCCGACGACAACTGCTGCGTACGGCGCTGGCCGTGCTGGTGGCGACCCTGGCGGCAGCCGGGGTGCAGCTCACCACCGGCGCACCGGCTGCCGCCGTACGGACCGTCTACTACGACGCGAGCCGGACCGGCGAGTTCCGCACCAACTTCGACCAGGCGGCGCAGATCTGGAACAGCCGGGTCAGCACCGTCCGGCTCCAGCCCGGCACCCCGGCCAGCATCACCATCTACGTCGACGACGGCTGGCCCCGGGCGCAACCGACCGGCCTCGGCTCGGGCCGAATCTGGATGGGCCGCACGGCCGTCAACCAGGGCTACGACCGCAACCGGATCGCCGCCCACGAGCTCGGCCACATCCTGGGCCTGCCCGACCGGCGCACCGGCCTCTGCTCCGACCTGATGTCCGGCAGCAGCGCCCCGGTCTCCTGCCGCAACGCGAACCCCAGCACGGCTGAGGCGTCCCGGGTGAACTCGCTGTTCGCCGGCACCCTGGCCCCGCCGGCCAGCACGACGTACACCTGGAGTGGCGCTTCGGACATCGGGCCGACCGTGGTCGGCGGCCGGCCGGCCACCGAGAACTACCCGTTCATGGTGTACGTCTCCGGCTGCACCGGAACGCTGATCAAGGCCAACTGGGCGGTCACCGCCAAGCACTGCTCGACGCCGTCCTCGGTCCGGGTGGGCAGCGTCAACCGCACCAGCGGCGGGACCGTGGTCCGGGTGACCCGCGCGGTCAACCACCCGAGCGTCGACGTCAAGCTGCTGCAACTGGCCAGCTCGGTCAGCTACGCGCCGGCTCCGATCCCCACCACCTCCAGCGCGGTCGGCACCGCCACCCGGATCATCGGCTGGGGCCAGACCTGCGCTCGCCCGGGCTGCGGGTCTGCCCCGGCGGTGGCCAACGAGCTGGACACGTCCATCGTGGCCGACAGTCGGTGCTCCGGCATCAACGGCCCGTACGAGATCTGCACCAACAACACCTCCGGCGCCTGCTACGGCGACTCCGGTGGTCCGCAGGTGCGCCGGGTCAACGGGGCGTGGAACGTGATCGGCGCGACCAGCCGCGCCGGCAACAACAACTCCACCTGCGCGACCGGCCCGTCCATCTACGTGGACCTGCCGTCCATCCGGTCCTGGATCAACACTCAGGTCGGGGGGCTGCTCGTCTGACCAGTTCGGACACTTCGGGCGGAGGACGCGCGACACACGTCCTCCGCCCTGCGACGTCGGGTCACCCACGCGTCACGCGCTGCGGTACCGTGCCTGGCACATCGACCCATCCGAGGTGGACCCATGCCTGCCGTCGTCGCGCTCATGCTGACCCTCGCCCTGACGCCCACGCCGTCGCCCTCGGCCACCCCCGGCCCGGTCAGTGGACTCCTCGGTGGCGTCGGGAAGATCGTCGACGACCTGCTCGGCGGCAGCAGCACCCCGAGTTCGTCGCCGACGCCCAGACCCACGCCGAGCCCGCCGCCGGCCGCCGACCCGTCGGTCCCGGCGGTGCCCGCCCCGGCCCCCACGCCCGCCGGGTCGTCGGCCGGGTCCCGGCCACCCGGGGCACCCGACCGCACCTCCGGCGGTCGGGGCGACCGGGCGGCCGCGGTGCCGCTGCCGAACGGTGAGGGCGCCGCCCCGGTCGCCCCGCCGACGCTCGCCTCCCCGACCAGGGGCGGCTGGCCGCTGGTGCCCGCGTACTACTTCCTGGTCGCGGGTGTCCTCGTGGTGCTGGCGTTGATGCTCCTGCTTCGCCGCCGCACCGCTGGCACCCCGGCCGTCGCCAGCGCTTCGGCACCGGCCCTGACGCCGGCTCCCACGCTGGATCCCGGCCCGGTGCCGGACAACATCAGCCGGCTGCCGACCAACCTCAACGCCATCTACGAACTGGGCCGGCTGGACGAGCGGCTCGATCAGGATCGCGGCCGCCGACCCTGAGGGTGGTGGGGGCTCAGCGAGCCGGCCGGGCGCCCTCGCGCGGCGGGATCTCGTCGTGGTACGCCCCGATCGGCCCGCTGTAGTGAACCCCGCGCGGGTACGGCCAGGCGTTGGCCACGCATCCGTGTAACCCCAGCGTCTGCTGCTGCATCACCGGCGCCGGCCGGCCCCGCTCGGGGCACCGCTCGTGACCCCGGCCGAGCCGGTGCCCGACCTCGTGGTTGACCATGTACTGCCGGTAGCTGGCCAGGCCGGCGCCGTAGCCCGGCACCGCCTTGACCCAGCGTGCCACGTTGAGCACCACCCGGTCGCCGTTGCGGCAGGAGGTGTAGCCGTCCGGAACGTCCTGGCACAACGCGTCGCGGGTACCGGGGGTCGCCAGGTAGATGGTGAAGTCGACCGGTGCGCCGGCGCCGACGCGGCGCAGGCGCCAGGCCCCACCGGCCGTCCACCCGCGTGGGTCGTTCAGCGTCGCGGAGACCGACGCGGCGACGTCGGTGACCGGTAGGCCACGGATGTCGCGCTCCACGAGGACCCGGTACCGCAACAGCCGGCCGCTGTCGCCGCCCCCCGGCGTCGTCTCCGCAGGTGCCGCCGACCAGCGGTTGCCGCCGGTAGCGGGATAGCTGATCGCGACGGCCGGCGCGGGCGCGACACCGGCGCTCCCGGCGGCTCCCGCCGGTCGCCCGGTCGTGGCCTGTCCCGCCGCGGGCGGTTGCCCACCGTGGGTCGGGTCGGGCGTGGCAGGGCCGGCCGCGGGCCGCCCGGACGCCGGCAGGCCGCAGCCGGTGAGCAGCGCCACCAGCAGCGACGCCGCGCAGGCCTTGTGCCTCCGGCGGGTAGCCTTCGTCGACATGTCTCTCCCCTCGCGCGCCGGTCGGTGGCGCTGCGGGAGAGGAGACGGGTGACCTGGCCGAAAAGTTGATCTCTCGGAGACTCAACCTTTCGTGGCCCTCGCCCGTCCGTAACGGTGTGGCATGGGGGAGGGTTCGGCGTGGCGCGGGGTGACGCGGAGTTCGTCGAGTTCGCGCGGGCGGCGTCCGCGCGGCTGGTGCACGCCGCGTTCCTGATGACCGGCGACCACCACCAGGCCGAGGACGCCGCGCAGACCGCCCTGGTCCGCACCTACGCGTCGTGGTCCCGGGTCCGCGACGACGACGCCTACGGGTACGCCCGCCGCATCCTGGTCAACCACCTGGTGGACGGGTGGCGGCGCCCGATCCGGGAGTACCCGACCGACGAGGTCCCGGAGCAGCGGCGGGACGACGTGGCCGACGAGGTCGCCACCCGGCGCTGGTTGACCGCCGTCCTCGGCGCGCTCAGCCCCCGTGAGCGGGCCATCGTCGTGTTGCGCTACTACTTCGACCTTCCGGAGGCGCAGGTGGCCCGGGAACTCGCCATCTCGGTCGGCACGGTCAAGAGCACCAGCTCGCGGGCGCTGGAGAAACTGCGCGCCACCGGGCCGCAAGTGGCCGACAGTCAGGAGGCGTGCCGATGAGCGAGCTGGAGCGGCTCCGTCACGCCATGCGGGCGACCGAGCGCCCCGGAGCCACCCTCGACCTGTCCTCCGTCATGCGCGAGGGGCGGCGGTTGCGGATCCGTCGCCGGGTCGCCGGGGCCGGGGCGGCGACACTGGCGGTCGGGCTGGCCGCCGTCGTCGTGCTGGTGGTCGGCGTCCGACCGGGCGACCCGCCGACGGTCGAGCGTCCGCCGCCGGTCGCCGCCGTCCCCGCGCCGTCGGCCGGCGGTCCCTCGACGACGCGGAGCACGCCCTGGCCCACGCCGCCGACCGAGGCGGAGCGCACCGTGTCGCCGCTCGGCCAGGTCGTTGACAGCGGGATCCGGCACGGCGCCGACCAGCGGGTGTACTACCTCGTCCAGGTGTCGGTGCCCGGCCAGCCCGGGGTGGCCATCGGACTGGCCGCCGGCCGTCGTGCCCCGGACGGCAGGCTGACCACGGACCTGCTGGTCAACGACGTGGAGGGGGCCGACCGCAGTCCCGGGTTCCATCAGATCGGCTACGGCGAGCGAGGCTCGGCCGCGCCGGTGCCCACCTTCGGTTACTTCGTCGGCCCGGCCCAGCGGATCATTGGCACCGTGGACGGCCGGCAGGTCGCCGCCCGGCTGGCCAAATGGAGCAGAGACCAGAAGGTGGTGATCTTCTGGTTTGACCCGTCCGATCTGACTCCCGGGGATCGGCTGGACGGCATCGTGGCCCGAGATGGCAGCAACCGCCGGCTGTGACCCCGCTGCTCGGCGGGCGCGGGTGGCGGGCGGCTCAGGCCGGGTCGTCCAGCCGGCGTTCGATGGTGACCGTCGTCCCCTCGCCGGTGGAGACCAGCCGCACGTCGCCGTAGGCGTTCATCAGCAGCGCGCCCCGTCCCCGGTCCATCGCCGGCCGGCGATCCCGCCAGGTGCCGAAGTCGCGCACCGAGATCCGGACCAGGCCGGCGGCCACCTCGACCCCGACCCGCACCTCCGGCCGACTGGGCCGCTGCGCGTGCTCGACGGCGTTGTTCACCGCCTCAGAGGCGGCGACCAGCAGATCCTCCAGCACGTCCGGGTCGACGTCCAGGTCGGCCAGCACCAGCCGGACGTCGCGGCGCATCGCCGCAGCCGACGTGGCCGTGGAGGGGTACGTCCATCCGACGTCCACGGCATCACCGTCCGGCCCGTCCCGGTGGGCCGGAGCCATCCCCAGGGAGGCGTCGCCGACCGGTTCCGTGGCGGCGCCCCGGGCGTGGGTGTCGGCCGGGTCGCCCGCCATCCCGCCGCCCAGCTGAGTTGGCAAGGGTTCGGCCGGCCCGAGGGCCGCCGGAGCCGACACGACGGCGGTGGATCGCGTCGGCGTCGGTGTGGTGTCGACTGCCGGCCGGGTGTCGTCGGCGTCCGCCCGGCCCGCGTCGGTTGGTGGTGCCGTGCGAGCGCGCGCACCGCGGATGGCGGCCCGGACCCGGGCGATCAGCTCGGCCGCGGCGAAGGGCTTCACCAGGTAGTCGTCGGCGCCCAGGTTCAGGCCCGCCACGCTGGCCTCCCAGCCGGCCCGCGCGGAGAGCACCAGCACCGGCAGCGCCTGGGTCGCCGGGTCAGCGCGTAGCTGGCGGACCAGGTCGAAGCCGTCCAGCACCGGCATCATCACGTCGGTCAGGACCAGGTCCGGGGGCTCGCGGTGGATCGCGTCGAGGGCTTGCCGGCCGTCGGTGACGGCCCGGACCCGCCAGCCCTGGCCGGTGAGCAGCCGGCTCAGGTACGCCCGCATGTCGCTGTTGTCGTCGGCGACCAGGATCCGCGCACCGGTCAGCTCGTCCCCGGCCGGCCCGGACGCCAAAGCGGGCTCCGCATCGCTGCCCGCCGGATCGGCCAGCCAGGTCATCGCCTCGTGGACGGCGGCTCGGGCCGCGTCGCCCCGACCGTCGGGCGCTGGTCCGGGAACTGACGTGCGGCGTGCCGCCGACCAGGGCAGCGCAACGGTGAAGGTGCTGCCGAAGCCCACCCGGCTGGTCACCCGGACCTCGCCACCCTCCAGTCGGGCCAGCTCGTGCACCAGGGCCAGGCCGATGCCGGTGCCCTCGTGGCTGCGCGAGAGGGTGCCCCGCACCCGGTGGAAGCGCTCGAAGAGCCTCGGCAGCTCCGGCTCGGCGATGCCGATGCCGGTGTCCGTGACGCTGAGCCGCACCTCCTCGTCGTCGGCCTCCAGGCTCACCCGGATGCGACCGATGAACGTGTACTTCAGGGCGTTGGACATCAGGTTGGTGACGATGCGTTCCCAGTTGACCGGGTCCACCGTGACCGGTTGGCGCAGCGGCGGGCAGTCGACCTCCAGGGTCAGACCGGCCCGTTCGACAGCGGCCCGGAAGACACCGGCCAGCTCGGCGGTGAGGGCGGCGAGATCGATGACCCGGGCGTCGCTGCCGGCCCGCCCGGCCTCCAGGGCCGAGAAGGTGAGCAGGCTGTTGACCAGGGTCAACAGTCGGGTGGCGTTACGCCAGGCGGTCTCCACCCGCTCCCGCTGCACCGGTGCCAGTGGCGCGGCGCCGTCGGCGAGCGCGTCGGCCAGCGGCCCGAGCATGAGGGTCAGCGGGGTCCGGAACTCGTGACTGACGTTGGTGAAGAAGTCGGTCTTCGCCCGGTCCAGCTCGGCCAGCGTCTCGGCGCGGCGCCGCTCCTCCTCGTACGCCCGCGCGTTGCGCAGCGCCACCGAGACCTGCTGGGCCAGCAGTTGGTAGAAGGAGCGGTACGCCTCGTCCAGCCGGCGGCTGGGGCTGACGCCGACCAGGAGGACGCCGAGCGGCTGGGCCTCGTCGGCCGAGGGCAGCGGGAGCGCCAATGCGGTGCGGACCGGGTCGTCCCACGGGCCGGCCGGCAGCGCCAGCCGGTCGGCGACGGCGGTCACCTCGGTGGAGCGACCCGCGGCGGCGGCCGGCAGCCCCCAGGCGTGGGTGGTCGGGGCCGGGTCGGTCAGCTCGACGGCCGCCGGTAGGGCGCCCACCACGGCGGCGTGGCCCGGGCCGCCGCCCGCGCAGGCGGTCCGCCGCAGCACCGCACCGTCGCGCAGGTAGATAGCGGCGAACGGCACGTCCAGCGGGTGGCCGTCGATCGCGTCGATCAGCCGGGCGCAGGTGGCGTCCACGTCGACGGTGCGCCCGTCGCCGCGTACGGACAGGTCGCGCAGCAGTCGCAGTCGCCGTTCGCCGACCACCTGCTCGGTGACCTCGCTGCAGACGGTCAGCACGCCGGCCGTGCGGCCCTCATCGTCGCGGGCCGGGGCGTGCGAGACGCTGAAGTACGCCTCCTCGCGGTAGCCGGAGCGATCCAGCAGCAGCTGCAGGGCGGGGACCCAGCTGGCCACCCCGGTCGCCATGGCCTGCTGGATCAGCGGAGCGAGCACGTCCCAGCCCTCGGCCATGGTCACCCGTACGTCGTCGCCGAGGGCGGCCGGATGCTTGTCGCCGATCAGCGCGGAGTACGCGTCGTTGTAGAGCTGAGAGAAGCGGTCACCCCAGAGCAGCAGCATCGGGTAGCGGGAGGAGAGCACCAACCGCACCGCGGCCCGCAGGCTCTGCGGCCAGCCGGTCACCGGGCCGAGTGGGGTGCGGGACCAGTCCAGCTCCGCCATCAATCGGCCGGCTTCGCTGCCGCCGCCGAACAGGTCCGTGGTGGGTTGTGTCACGCTCGACCAGGTCCCATCGCCAGCCCCCGTTCCGGGCCCGACGACCCCTGCTGCTGTTATCCACCCATCCTGGCACCTCGCCTCACCTGTGCCGACGCCGGCACCCCGCCGTTGCGGCCGCCGGGCCGGCGTGCGCTCAGCGCACGGAGCGGTGGCGGTCAAACGGGATATTCCGGTCCCGCCGTGTCGTCCGACGGCCCACTGGGCAGTGCGGCGGATGTCGCCGAACCGGTGGGGGTTCCGGACGAACGACTGATGCCGAAGATATTGATATCTGTAAGTGTCTCGGTTATCTCTCCAACCCCCGAGGAGCCCCCATGAGAGGCAGAACGCTGAGCGCGGGAATCGCGCTCGCCGTGTTCACCGGGATGGCGGTGACGCTGGCCGCCCAGCCGGCGACCGCGTCACCCATCGCCGGTACGGCAGCGGCCCGGCCGATCGCCGCGCCCACCGCCGTCCTGGCGGCGCCGGACATCTCCATCACCAACGTCCAGGCGCACCTGACCCAGTTCGGCTCCATCGCCAGCAGTAACGGCGGCAACCGGCGGGCCGGCTCGGCCGGCTACACCGCCTCGGTCAACTACGTGAAGACCAGACTCCAGGCAGCCGGCTACACCGTCAGCGAGCAGTACTGCTCCAGCTGCACGTACCCCTCGAACAACCTGATCGCGGAGTGGCCCGGCGGCCCGGCCGACCAGGTGGTCATGTTCGGCGCCCACCTGGACGGCGTCTCGGCCGGCCCGGGCATCAACGACAACGCCACCGGCTCGGCCAGCCTGCTGGAGAACGCGCTGGTCCTGGCCGCGCAGAACCCGACCATGACGAAGAAGGTCCGGTTCGCCTGGTGGACCGACGAGGAGCAAGGGCTCAACGGCTCCCGGTTCTACGTCAACTCGCTCAACACCACCCAGCGGGGCTACATCAAGGGCTACTACAACTTCGACATGGTCGGCTCGACCAACGGTGGCTACTTCATCAACCGGGTCACCTCCACCACGGCGGCGCCGCTGAAGGCGTACTGGGACTCGCTGGGGCTGCAACCGGAGGAGAACGTCGAGGGTCAGGGCCGCTCCGACGACTACTACTTCCAGCAGGCCGGCATCCCCACCTCGGGCTACGCCGCGGGCGCCAGCGCCCGCAAGACCAGCGCCCAGGCGGCCAAGTGGGGCGGCACCGCCAACTCCGCCTACGACCCGTGCTACCACCGGGCCTGCGACACCACCGCCAACGTCAGCGCCACCGTGCTGAACCGGTCCGCGGACGGCGTCGCGTACGCGCTGTGGCAGCTCGCCGTGGGCGGGGGCACCCCGACCAACGACTTCTCCGTCGCGGTCAACCCCACCACGCGCACCGTGGCCCGGGGCGCCAGCACCACCGCCACGGTGGTCACCGCCACCACCGCTGGCTCCGCGCAGTCGGTCAGCCTCTCGGCCTCCGGCGCGCCCAGCGGGGTGAGCGTCTCCTTCAGCCCGTCCTCGGTGACCTCCGGCGGCTCGGCCACGATGACCCTGACCGCCTCAGCCAGCGCGGCGACCGGCACCTTCACCATCACGGTCACCGGCACCGGCTCGGTCACCCGCAGCGCCAGCCTCACGCTGACGGTGACCGGCACTGGTGGCTGCGCCGGCGGCCAGGTGATCGGCAACGGCGGCTTCGAGAGCGGCACCACGCCGTGGACCGCGTCCTCTGGCGTGATCACCAACTCCAGCAGCCAGCCGGCCCGGACCGGGTCGTACAAGGCGTGGCTCAACGGGTACGGCAGCACCCGTACCGAAACCCTGTCCCAGTCGGTGACCGTCCCGGCCGGCTGTGCCAGCTACGCGCTGTCGTTCTGGCTGCACATCGACACCGCCGAGACCACCGGCTCCACGGCGTACGACAGGCTCACCGTGCGGGTGGGCTCGACCACGCTGGCGACGTACTCGAACCTCAACGCCGCCACCGGGTACGTCCAGCGCACGTTCAACGTGGCCGCGTACGCCGGGCAGACGGTGACGCTGACGTTCACCGGCACCGAGGACTCCTCGTTGCAGACCAGCTTCGTGATCGACGACGTGACGTTGCAGGCGAGCTGACGCTCCGCGTACCCGAAGACGGGCCGCCGCCGGGAAGCCGGCGGCGGCCCGATCACGGCCGTGGTGTCGTACTCAGGGGAGCTGCGGGTAGAGCGCGGCCACCCCGCCGGCGAGCCCGGCCTGCACCTGCCGGCTGGTCTCGTCGGTCACGATCTCGTACGCGTCGGCCTCGATGCCGTCCACCCCGATCCGCGCGATCAGCGCCGGGTCGGACTTCGGGGCGGTGACCGCGGCGGCCATGTCGGTGTCCATGTAGCCGACGTGCAGGCCGGCGACCCGAACCCCCCGCTCGGCGAGCTGGACGCGCAGCGCGTTGGTCATCGACCACTCGGCCGACTTCGCGACGCTGTACGCCCCGACGCTCGGGAAGCTCACCCAGGACAGTGCGGAGAGCACGTTGAGGATCGTGCCGCCGCCGTTGCCCGCGATGATCGGGGCGAACGCCCGGACCATCGACAGGTTGCCGAAGTAGTGGGTCTCCAGCTCCAGCCGGACGAGGTCCAGGTCGCCTTCCAGCAGGTCGGTTCCGGTCTCGATACCGGCGTTGTTGATCAGCAGGTTCACGTCTCCGGCCAGCGCGGCGGCGGCGGCCACCGAGGCGGGGTCGGTGATGTCCAGCCGGACCGGCGTCACGCCGGGCAGGTCGACGCTGTCCGGGTTGCGGGCGCCGGCGTAGACGGTCGCGCCGCGGGAGAGGAGCTCGGCGGCCAGGTGCCGGCCGAAGCCGCGGTTGGCGCCGGTGACGAGGGCGGTGCTTCCAGCGATCTTCATGGGACTGCTCCAGGGGTCGCGCCCCGCTGTTCTGGCGGAACGGTGGGTGGTCAGGCTCGGCCGCCTTGTGGTCGACCCGACGGTATCTAGCTGACTTCGGTTAAGCAAAGTCAGCTATGTCACGGGCCGGCGCGGCCCGGATCGGGAATACGACTCGGACGCGGGCACGGCCCCGCCGGTGACGGCTCGTATCCTTTCCGCGAACCTCCGCATGAGCCGAAAAGGGGAGACGGTGTGAGCAACCAGGCCGAGACGTTGGAGTTCCAGGCCGAGGCGCGTCAGCTCCTCCAACTGGTGGTCCACTCGATCTATTCGAACAAGGACGTCTTCCTGCGGGAACTCATCTCGAACGCGTCCGACGCGCTGGACAAGCTGCGGCTGACGACGATGGTCGACAAGGACCTCACCGCCGACACCGACGACCTGCACGTCGCCATCGAGGTCGATCGGGACGCCCGCACCCTGACGGTGCGCGACAACGGCATCGGGATGACCCGCGACGAGGTGGTCGGGCTGATCGGCACGATCGCCAAGTCCGGCACCGCCGAGCTGCTGCGCCAGCTGCGCGAGTCCGCCGACGCCCGCGCCTCGCAGGACCTGATCGGCCAGTTCGGCGTCGGCTTCTACGCCGCGTTCATGGTCGCCGACAGGGTCACCCTGCTGACCCGCAAGGCCGGCGAGACCGGCGGCACCCGGTGGGAGTCCGCCGGCGAGGGCACGTACTCGATCGAGACGGTCGACGAGGCGCCGCAGGGCACCACGGTGACGCTGCACCTCAAGCCGGCCGACACCGAGGACAACCTGCACGACTACACCGCCGAGTGGACCATCCGGGAGATCGTGAAGCGGTACTCCGACTTCATCGCCTGGCCGATCCGGATGAGCGTCGAGCGGCCCGGCGCCGACGGCGCGGACGCCACCAGCGAGGTGCAGACCCTCAACTCGATGAAGGCGCTCTGGGCGCGGTCCCGCGACGAGGTCGACGCTGCCGAGTACCACGAGTTCTACAAGCACGTCAGCCACGACTGGGCCGACCCGCTCGAGGTCGTGCACATGAAGGGCGAGGGCACCTTCGAGTACGAGGCGCTGCTGTTCCTGCCCAGCCACGCCCCGCTGGACCTGTTCGCCCCGCAGGGTCGCCGCGGCGTCCAGCTCTACGTCAAGCGCGTGTTCATCATGGACGACTGCGAGGCGCTGGTCCCCACCTACCTGCGCTTCGTCAAGGGTGTGGTCGACGCGCACGACCTGTCGCTGAACATCTCCCGGGAGATCCTCCAGCAGGACCGGCAGATCCAGATCGTCCGCCGCCGGCTGGTCCGCAAGGTCCTCGCCACCGTCCGGGACCTCAAGGTCAACCACCCCGAGCGCTACCGCACCTTCTGGACCGAGTTCGGCGCGGTGGTCAAGGAAGGGCTGATCGACGACACTGACAACCGCGACACCCTGCTGGAGATCCTGTCGGTGGCCTCCACCCACGACCCGGCCGAGCCCACCGACCTGGCCGGCTACGTCGCACGGATGAAGGACGGCCAGAACGACATCTGGTACGCCACCGGCGACTCCCGGGCCACCATCGAGAACTCCCCGCACCTGGAGGCGTTCCGGGCCAAGGGCCACGAGGTGCTGCTGCTCACCGACCAGGTCGACGAGGTGTGGGTCGAGCGGGTCGGCGAGTACGACGGCCGCCCGCTGCGCTCGATCGCCAAGGGCGAGGTCGACCTGGACACCGACGAGGAGAAGCAGCAGGCCGAGGCCGAGCGCGAGCAGCAGCGACAGGAGTTCGCCGCGCTGCTCGACTGGCTGGGCACCACGCTGGCCGACAGCGTCCGGGAGGTCCGCCTGTCGTCCCGGCTGACCACCTCACCGGCCTGCGTCGTCGGCGACGCGCACGATCTCACCCCGACCCTGGAGAAGATGTACCGGGCCATGGGACACGAGATCCCGTCCACGAAGCGGATCTTGGAGATCAATCCCGGTCACGCACTGGTCGCGGGGCTGCGCAAGGCGCACGAGCAGGGCGGCGACTCCGCTGCTCTGACCGAGACCGCCGAGTTGCTGTACGGCTTGGCGGTGCTCGCCGAGGGCGGCGAGCTGACCGACCCGGCCCGGTTCACCCGTGCGCTCGCCGACCGGCTGGCCCGCACCCTCTAGCAGGTAGACGCGACCGGCCGGCGGGCCGCCCGATCAACGGGCTCCGCCGGCCGGGCCGCACGGTGGCCACTACCCACGCTCCGCCACGTCGCTTGAACACCGACCTGGTCGGAAACGGTCCATGATGGTCACTGCACAGTCTCCGGTCGCCCGCAACCGCTGCGTGGACCGCCCCGCGTGCCCCGGTGAAGAAGTTCACAGGGGGTGGGCGATCGTCACCGACGGTGCCTAACGTCGGTCAGGTTCGCCGATGCGGACACCGCCACCGGTACGCCAAATCCTGCCGCCGGTCGGCCGGCCAGTCATCCAGGCAGGAGCGGGGGACCCAGGTTCCTCGGTGCACGTCACCTCGGGGTGAAGCCGCCACCGCGCGGCCGGGCTCCTCGGCCCGAACCCGACAGCTCACCTCGTCGGCGTGGAGGAAGCTCACATGACATCTGAATACACGCCCCGTCACCGACGGGTCACCACCCGCCGCGTCGCCGTCGGCACGCTGGCCGTCGGCGCGGTCACCGGGGCCGTCGCCCTTTTCGGGCCGGCAGCCCCGGCCCAGGCCGCGGTCAACTGGGACGCGATCGCCCAGTGCGAGTCCAGCGGCAACTGGCACATCAACACCGGCAACGGCTACTACGGCGGGTTGCAGTTCTCGCAGAGCACCTGGGCCGGTTACGGCGGCAAGAAGTACGCCGCCCGCGCCGACCTGGCCAGCCGTGGTGAGCAGATCGCCGTCGCCGAGAAGGTGCTCGACGGGCAGGGCATCGGTGCCTGGCCGACCTGCGGCAAGAAGGGCGGCTCGTCGGGCGGCTCCGCCACGAAGTCGACCGGGAAGTCGTCGACGAAGACCACCAAGCCGCAGGAGCGGTCGTCGCGCGGCGAGCAGCCGGCGACCCGCAACCACCAGCGCACCGCGCCGACGACGGGCGGCGAGACGTACCTGGTCAAGCCGGGCGACACCCTGTCGGAGATCGCCCAGACCCACCGGGTGGCCGGCGGCTGGCAGGCCCTGTACGAGGGCAACCGGCAGCTGATCGGCGCCGACCCGGGTCTGATCTTCCCGGGTCAACGGCTCAGCCTCTGACGCACGACCCCGCGGGGGGGGGCGGCCGGGGGGGGGGGGGGGCCCCCCCCGGGGGGGGGGGGGGGGGGGCCCCGGGGGGGGGGGGGGGGGGGCGCGGGGGGGGGCCCCCCGGGGC
>NZ_JBEXIK010000050.1:0-49193 GCF_040608515.1 Micromonospora sp. NPDC005173 | reverse complement strand
CCGCCCCGCGACACCCACACCGGGTCCGCAGGGCAACCCTCGGCCGCGGCTTCCACCGCCACGTACACGCCACCCCCATCACCAACCGGGACGGCGGTACCGGCACGATGTCCGCTTCGCTGAGGATCACATAGGAAACCAGAGACGCTGGCGCTCCTTCATGGGCCTGCACGACTACCGTGGCCTCTACCGGGACCAGGTGCGACGCAGCGCGCTGGTTGTGCAGGGCATGACCTACCGGCCCAGTGGTGCGCTGGTCGCCGCCCCGACGATGTCCCTGCCCGAGGAGTTGGGCGGCGAACGCAACTACGACTACCGCTACGGCTGGGTACGCGACTTCAGCTTCACCCTGGAGGCGCTCTGGCGCGTGGCCTGCACCGACGAGGCCAACCTGCACGTCGGGTGGTTGGCACGGTCAATGGGCATGTCCGAGGGCATCGTGCCGATCATGTACGGGGTGGAGGGGGAACGGGACCTCACCGAACACCACCTCGAGCACCTCGCCGGCTACGCCGGCAGCCGCCCGGTACTGGTGGGCAACGACGCCTGGCGACAACGGCAGCACGACGTGCACGGTGAGGCGCTCAGCGCCGCGTGGCTGATGCGGCAGCAGCTCGACCCGATGCCGCCGGACGTCCGCCAACTGCTGCTCGCGATGACCGAGCGGGCCGCGCGGGACTGGCACCTGCCGGACGCCGGGATGTGGGAGGCGCGCGACGCCGATCGCCACTACGTGTCATCGAAGGTGCAGTGCTGGACGGCGTTGGACCGAGCCGTCCGCTTCGGGCCCCACCTCGGCTCCGAGGCGGACGTCGCCACGTGGGCAGCGGCACGGGACGAGGTGCGACGAGCCGTGCTGACCCGGGGCTGGAGCGACCGGCTGGGGGCCTTCACCGCAGCGTTCGACACCGATGAGCTGGATGCGTCGGTGCTGCTGATGCCATTGGTCGGCTTCCTTCCCGCCGACGACCGGAGAATGCGTTCCACCATCCGGATGATCGAGGAACGGTTGTCCCACGACGGCCTGGTACGCCGCTGGGAGGGCGACCCCGCAGGCTTCGTGATCTGCTCCTTCTGGCTGGTCAGCTGCCTGGCGCTCGCCGGCGAGCGCGACCGGGCCGGGCAGCTTTTCGAGCGGCTCGCCGCCCAGGTCAACGACCTGGGCCTGCTCGCCGAGCAGATCGACCCGCACAGCGGAGAAGCCCTGGGCAACTTTCCCCAGGCCTTCTCGCATATCGGCCTCATCAACGCCGCCGGGGACCTGACCGACCTCGACGCCGGACGCCGCCATCTGCCGCCGGCAGCAGAGCGGCTCATCCCCGCCAGCCAGGAGAGCGGTGGGTCGGTGGACGACGACTGACGGTGAACGGACGGCGGGGCGGTCAGCCCAAGCGTGTCCTTGGGCTGACCGCCGGCACTTGTCGATGCGCGCCTGATCTGAGCCTGGCGGATGCCGCCGGGTCAGTCGGTGGAGTTGGCCGCTTCGACGATGAGCTTGGTCACCACATCGGGGTGGCTCACCATGGCGACGTGTGAGGCGGCCACCTCAACAACCCCGCGAGCACCGGCCCGCTCGTACTCGAATCGCTCAAGCTCCGCCGGAATTGCCTTGTCGGCCGTGGCGACCAGACCCCAGGACGGGATGGCGTGCCACGCCGCCTCCTGCGTCGAGTCGGCGAACGACTGGGCGCTGAACGGCCGCTGGGTCGCGGACATCACCTTGGTGGTCGACTCCGGCAGGTCGGCGGCGAAGACCTCGCGGAACTTGTCCGGCTTGATGTAGAGGTCCGTGCCGGTCGAGCCGTCCGGGTTGGGGTACGGCACGTGGTTGAGCGCAGCCTGGATCTCACTGCCCGGGTACTTCGAGATCAGCTCCCCGAGCTTCTCGCCCGTGTCGGGCACGAAGGCTGCGATGTAGACCAGCGCCTTGACGTCAGGGTCGTTGGCAGCCGCGTTGGTGATCACGGCCCCGCCGTAGGAGTGGCCGACCAGCACGATCGGCCCCTCAATGCTGTCCAGCACGCTGGCGAGATAGGCCGAGTCGCTGGCAAGACCGCGCAGGGGGTTAGCTGGCGCCATCACCGGGTAGCCCTGGCCCTGGAGCCGCTTCACCACCTTGTCCCAGCTGTTGGTGGCGTCGGCGAAGCCACCGTGCACCAGCACGACCGTGGGCTTGTCCTTTCCCCAGCCGAAGTGGTGCATGGGTGCGGCGGAAGCCGTCGAGGCGAGTACACCCGCCACGGCGACGGCTGCACCGGCGGTTGCGATCCAGGCGGAGGGCCGCAGGAGATGGCGAAGGTTCATTTCTATCTCTCTCTTAGGGGGACACGAGGGCGCAGCGCAGCGCCCCGGCCGGTGGGAACCGGCCGAGTTGGTCAGGTATAAGGAACGGGCCGAATCAGAGTCGGCAGGAACTCACCCGGGCTCGGCAGCCGCTGTTCAGCCGGCTGGACACGGACCAAGGTGGCGTGGGAAGACCTGATCGCGAGCCGTCCGCGAAGGCAGGCGACCAGGGTCTCCACGGGGCGTCGGACTAGGACGCGGTGTTCGCTCCGCTGGCCGCGTCCTTGATCAGGGAGGCCACCGCGGCGGGCTGGGACACGTAGATCGAGTGGCTTCCGGCAGCCTCCGCCACCGTCGCGCCCGCACGCTCGCTCATGGCCCGCTGCGCGGGCGGCGGGATCATCCTGTCGTCGGTGGCGACCAGGTACCAGCTCGGCTTGCTGCGCCAGGCCGCCTCGGTCACCTGACCGCTCAGGGCGTCCACGCCCCACGGCACCTGCGAGTCAGCCATGAAGACGGCCTGCTGCGCGGGCACGTCGGCGGCGAAGGAGTCGGCGAACTTCTCCCGGTCGAGCAGCAGGAAGCCGTCCCGGGGCGGCAGGATCGGCGGCACCGGCGCGCCGGGCGGCGGGTTGGCGATGAGGGTCTGGACCGACTCCCCCTTGTCGGGAGCGAACGCCGCGATGTAGACCAGCGCGGCCACGTTAGGGTGGTTCCCGGCCTCGCTGATGACGGCACCCCCGTAGGAATGGCCGACGAGGACGACCGGGCCGTCCTGTCCGTCCAGGACCCACCGGGTGGCGGCCACGTCCCCCTGCAGCGAGACGGTCGGGTTCTGAACGATGGCGACGTTGAAGCCGTCCTTGGTGAGCTGGTCGTACACACCCTGCCAGCCGGACCCATCGACGAAGCCACCGTGCACGAGGACGACGTTCTTCGTCGTCGAATCTGCACTCATCGTGTTCCTCCAGTCTCTGAGCGCCACCGCGTGGCGCGTCTACGACCCTAGGGCGGCGTGGTGATGGCCGATTCAGTCATTTGACTTGCATCTACGAAGGCCCGGGCCGGACACCTTCCTGCCCGCGGCAGGCCTCAGGCCTACGCATGCGCGGCCTTCACCTGACGACCACCGCGTGATTACCTGCTCATCCAGGCCCTACACATGAACGACGTTCGATACCGGTTCAGCCCTTTGTGCCCGCCTGAGCCGTCTGCGCCCGGCCGCCTATTCATCCTTCCGCGATGGTTCGCCGATCTCTTTCGCCGACAGCTCCGTGAGGGCGTCCCGCAGACCGGCGCGAGAAGTGACGCCCAGCTTGGGGAACAGCTGGTACAGATGGGTGGCTACGGTGCGAGGGGAGAGAGCCAGCCGAGCGCCGATCTGTTTGTTCGTCATGCCCTGCGCCGCGAGCCTGGCGATCTGCTGTTGCTGGGGCGTCAGCACTGCGAGATGTGTGGCGCGACCGCTGGGGATGGCGAGGCCCGTTGCTCGCAGCTCGGCGCTGGCCCGCTCGACCCACGGCTCTGCCCCCAGTTGTCGGAAGGTTTCGAGCGCCTGGGTGAGATGCCGGCGACTTTCTCTGGTGGCCTTGATGCGACGGAGACGTTCCCCGTAGATCAGGTGGACCCGGGCCAGGTCAAAGGGCCAGCGCGTACCCGGCACCGAGAGCGCCTCCTCGAAGAGCTCGACGTCCCGACCGGCGGGAGCGGCGACAGCCTCGGCGGCGGACACGAGCAGCGCCAGACGTGGGGAAATGGCAGCGATGCCCGCCTGCCGTGCCGCGGCGGCGTGCGCTGCGGCCTCCCGGTGCCGGTTCGTCCGGGCAGCAGCCTCGGTCAGGTCCAGCACGAGCCACATCGCGTGGGCGTTGTGGGGGGCCAGGACTCCTGCCGGGCTGACCGCAGCCGCGTACTGGTATGCGGCCTCAACGTCCCCTTCACCGAACGCCGCCAACGCCCGCACGTGAGCGGCATAGCACTGCACCAGCGCGACGCCCCTGGGGGTGGCCCATCCAGTCATCTCGTCAGCCAGCGACGACGCTACGTCCGTCCGCCCCCGAGCAGCATGGATCAGCCCTCGCAGGAACACCCCGGGCCAGGTCAGCACCCGATAGCCGTGGTCGTCACACAGTTTGAGACCTTCCTCGATCGCGGCAAGGGTCCGGTCCCACTCCCCCGCGAAGAAGCCATCGTTGCCGAGCAGGAATAGTGCCTCGATTGCCGAGGCAACCGCACCACCGGCACGTCCGCTGTCCACCACTCGCCGCAAAGCGGCGCGGCATGAGACCAGCCGGTCGATGTAGGCGCACGCAATGCCGATCCGGACGATCCGGCTCGGGTTCGCCTCGTTCTCCAGGCCGGGCAGCATGGCGTCGAGCCGGTCAAGGGCTTCCAGTGCGGTACGAGCCGGGTCGGCGAGGGTCTTGCTGGTGATCCAGAGGAGTTCGGGGGTCCGGGAGCCGAGTCGGCTGAGTGCGGCGTCGAAGGGCGCGTACAACTCCGGCCGGCCGCCGAACAGGCAGACCAGGAGAAGCGTGTGCAACGCCTCGACGAGATTCCTCTCCTCAGCCAGGTCTATGTCGCTCTCCATCTCCAAGGCGCTGACGAGCAACCGGTGCGCCGTGTCGATGTCGCCGTCACCGTTCAGCAGTAACGATGAGGCCGCGACGGCCGCGGCCAGGGACACCGCACGCCCCGGGTCGGATCGGCGAATCTCGTCGAGCAGTTGGGTCACGCGGTGCAGGTCCCCGGTGATGTTTGCCCCGAGATACGCGGCCTCGGCCGTCCGGCGGCTCCGCTCGCGACCCGGAGGACTGACTTCGACGGCGCGGAGCAGGGCGGTGACCGCCCCCACCGCATCGCCACGCTGGAGGGTGGCGTCTGCGACTCCTTCCACGATGGAAGCGACCTCCGGGTCCGGCTTCACCACAGCTTCCACCAGATGCCACGCCCGCCGGCCGGGTTGGTCCTGGTAGTGGTCTGCCAGCCACCGGTGCGTCTCTCGGCGCTCCTCGCTCGTGGAGAGTTGAACAACAGCGGACCGCGTCAGCGGATGGCGGAACAGCATTCGATCCTCATCGCGGTCCAGTTGCACCAGCTGAGCCCGTTCGGCAGGCGCGAGGTTCGTCGACAAGTGCCCGACAGCGACACTGCCCAGTACGCCGAGGTCTCCTGTCCCATCGAGCACGGCGGCCAGCAGCAGGCGGCGCGTCGGCGCTGGGAGGCCCGCGATCCTGGCGACGAACACGTTCTGGAGCCGTCGGCTCAAGGGCAGTAGCGACGGCAGCCGAGTCTGCGCGGTGCGCTGCGGGCCGGTGAGCGATGCCGGTAGCTCCAGTAGTGCCAGCGGATTTCCCTGAGCCTCACCTACCACGCGTTGCCGAACGGTGGCCGCCAGCGCGGGAAACCGATCCGTCAGCAGGGCGGCTGATGCGCCGTCGTCCAGTGGATCAACCTCGTACTCGTCGATGCCGGTCCGATCGAAGAACCCTTCCTCGCCGGAGCGGAGCGCAGCGAGGAATGCGATCCTGCTGCCGGCCAGCCGGTGAGCGACGGACGCGAGCGTGACCGAGCTCGCCCGGTCCATCCAGGGAAGATCGTCGACCACGATTAGCAGCCCGCGCTCGCCGGCCGCCCTGTGTAGCAGGTCCAGCACGGCTCTCGACAGCGTCAGGGGCTCCGGGGGTGATCCGCCGCTCAGACCCAGGGCGACGGTCAGGGCCTGACGGTGCGCGGCGGCGAGCCGGTCGATGTCGTCGAGCAGGGGGTACAGGAGCTGGTTGAGCCCTGCGTAGCTCAGATCGGCCTCGAACTCCGCCCCGGCCGCCTTCAAAACTCTCGCGCCGGTCTCCGCCGCATGGTGGGAAGCTGACTCCAGCAACGCTGTCTTGCCCACCCCGGCCTCCCCCGTCAGCACGAGGGCACCGCCGGTGGAGACGGCCCGGTCGACGAACGCACGAAGGGGTCGGACGTCGGCCTCGCGCCCGACAAGTCGGCTGCCGGCGCCACCCCAGGTGGTGTCACGACCCGTCATCGCAGCCATTCCTCACACCAGCCTTCTGGCTGTCTCGGGTCAAGTCCGACGAAGTCGGGGACAGCTTCGCGGATCTGGTCCCGTCAGTTGTCACGATCGTCTGAGGGTAGCTTCGCGAGTGCGTCGCGGAGCTCGGCGCGAGATGTGACGCCGAGCTTCGGAAAGATCTGATACAGGTGTGTTCCCACGGTCCGCGGAGAGAGAAAGAGCCGTTCGCCGATCTGCTTGTTGGTGAGGCCGGTCGCCGCGAGTTGCGCGATCTCCCGCTGTTGCTCGGTGAGCGCGGCACGCTCCGCCGGCTGGGTGCCGGTGGAGAGTCCGGCCGCCCGTATCTCACGAGCTGCTCGCTGCTCCCACGGTTCGGCACGTAGCCGCTGGAAGATGCGCCGGGCCGCGGCAAGGGGCTCTCGCGCCTCTTCGACGGCCTTGCTCCTGCGGAGGTATTCGCCGTGGTAGAGCTTGATCCGGGCGAACTCGAACGGATGGCGGTCCGCGCCGGGAACGGCGAGTGCCTCCTCGAACAGGTCTCGCTTGCGGTCATCCGGCGCGGCGATCGCTGACGATCCGATGGCGATGAGCGCCAGGCGGGGCGAGATCTGGCGGAGCCGGGCGCGTTCGGCGGCGGCCGCGTGCGCTGCCGCTTCGCGGTGCCGTCCGGCGAGGGTGGCGGCGTCGACGAGGTCGAGGATGGCCCACATCGCGTACGGCAGGTGCGAAGCGAGAGTTCCCGCGGGGCTGACGGCGTTCGCGTGCCGGAACGCCTCCTCGGCCTGGCCCCGCCCGAGGGCAGCCAGTGCCCTGATGCCCGATGCGTAGGCGGTGACAAGGCCCACCCGCCTCGGCGTCGCCCAGGTGTCCAGGTGGTCGGCAACGGCGAGTGCTTCGGCGTTCTCGCCCCGCGCGGCCGCGATCATCGCCCGTTGGTGCATGATCGGCCAGCCCAGCAGCCGGTAGCCGTGACTCTCGCACAGCTCGAGACCCTCGCCGCACAGCTGCGACGCCCTGTCCCACTCGCCGGCGCTGAAGGCGTCATTGCCGAGAAGCAGGAGCGCTTGGATCGCGGCAGTGATCGCCCCGCCGGTCCTGCCGTGTTCGACGACGCGGGACAGTGCTGCACGGCAGGCGGGCAACCGATCGACATACCCCGCCGCGATCGCCACCCGGACGATGTGGCCCGGGTCGGTGTCGCTGGTCAGGCGTGCGACCGCCGTGTCGAGCCGGCCGAGCATGGGCCGCGCGAGCCGAACCGGGTCAGCGTAGGTCGTGGCAAGAAGCCCCAGGAATTCCGGGACGCGCGGACCAATCCGGTCGATCGCCGCGTGGACCGGTCGCCAGAGTTCGTCACGAGCACCAAACGAAGAGATTGCCACCAGGTAGTAGAGAGCTTCGACGAGAGTTTGATCCGGCGCGTGGCGGCCGGGGAGCGCATCGATGGCGGATACCACGGTACGGTGCGCCGAATCTACGTCCCCGTCGATGTGGAGTCGGTGCGAGGACAGCGCGACGGCCGAGGCCAGGGACTGCGTGGAGGCGGCATCCGCACGCCGCGCGTCGTTCAGCAGGTCGGGCACTCCGAGCAGATCACCGGTCACGTCCGCGCGGAGATAGGCGGCCTGGGCAAGCCGCCGGCTCTCGTCCGCGCCGTGCGGGCTCAGTTGAGCAGCCCGACGTAGTGCGGTGACGGCACCCACCGGGTCCCCGCGTCGCTGCATTTCCACTGCGGCCCGTTCAAGGAGGCCCGCAACGGACTCGTCCTTGTCGTCGGTCGCCTCTGCCAGGTGCACTGCCCGGCGGTACGGCTGGTCGTGCAACTGCTCGGCCAGTGCCGCGTGTGCCGAGCGTTGCTGGTCCGGGCTCGCCATCTGAACCACGGCAGACCGGACCAGGGCATGCCGGAATTGAAGTCGCGAGCGGCTCATATCGACATGCACCAGTTCGGCGCGTTCGGCGTGGGAAAGACCGCTCACACCGCCTTCCAAAGCAGAGGCAGCCTCGAGCAGGCGGATGTCTCCGGTGCCCTCGAGGGCGGCGAGCAGAAGCACCTTGCGGGTGTTGTCGGGAAGCTGGCCGACCCGTGCGGCGAAGATCCCCTCGAGGCGCTGGCCCAGCGGCAGGACGGCACGACCTGGCGCCACCTCCGCACCCTGCGGTTGGCTGAGCACTCGGGGCAGCTCGAGCAACGCCAGCGGGTTGCCCTCAGCCTGATCAAGGACAAGCTGACGCGCCCGCAGGCTCAAGGCGGGGAACCGCATCGTCACCAGGCAGGCAGCAGCGTCGTCGTCGAGTGGCTTGACCTCCAACTCGTTGAGTCCGGCGCCTTCGAAGCAGCCCCCCTCCCCCATCCTGAAGGCGGCGAGGAAACCCACCCGACTACCGGCGATTCGACGGGCGATGAAGGCGAGCACCGTGGCGCTGACCGCGTCGATCCAGGGCAGGTCGTCCACGATCAGGAGCAGTGACTGGTCGGCCGCTGCGTCCCGCAACAGCGACAGCGCCGCGTTCGCCACCGCCAACTGGCTCGGGGGCTGCCCCTCCGTGAGCCCCAGGGCGACACCCAGCGCCTGTTCCTGAGGCGGGCTCAGCCGGTCGAGCCCGGCCAGCAGCGGGGTCAGCACCCGGAGCAGACCGGTGTAACTCATCTCCGACTCGAACTCGACACCCGCCGCGCGGAGGACGCGGAAACCGGCTACCGCTGCTCGCGCCGCGGCTAGGTCCAACAGCGCCGTCTTACCGACGCCCGCCTCCCCCAAGACCAGCAGGGCAGCACCACCGGTCGCGCTGCCGGCGAGGAAGTCATCGAGCAGAGCCGCTTCCCCGCGGCGTCCGACCAGCTCGACTTCTGGCTGTTCCTGCGCCGTGCCGTCCTGCGCCGGGAGAATGGACCTCATCTCGCCGCCCCTGCTCACGGCCTTGATCGTACTCACGGCCGCCCTGACCAACGGCCGGTTCGCTCCGCGTCCCCCGCAGCAGGGGCCGCAGCGACCAGGCGACAGTCCTCCAAACCACGTAGCGGCGTGGGTGCCCCGCACCTGCTCTAACGGGGAATGCGGCGGTGGCGAGCCTGGGGTCGTACCGCAGGGCACGGACGATGGCCTCGGCGCCGCTCGACACCTTCACTGCAGAAGATGCGGGTGAGGTGGAACTCCGCCGAGCTGCGCGAGATGTGCAGCTGCCAGGCGATCTGGTTGTTGCCCAAGCCGGCACAGAACCCTCCGCAGCAGCTCCACCTCCGGCCGGCCAGCCCGGCCGGGAGCCCGCGCTGCGCCGACGTCGCCACCCGGCGGATGGTGGAGTGGGTCCGGCCATCCGGCTGGTCGCCGGATGAATCGCCGAAACCCAGGCGGAACGGCAACGCGCCGAACAACGCGAGCAGACGATGCCGGCTGCCGAAGTTCCGGACAGCATCGGCCGCCTCAACGAAGAGGAGATCATCGCCATCGTCGAAGAACTCGGCGACATGGTCACCGCGCTGCGAGACGCCGAACCCGAACACAAGCTGGAGGTCTACCGCAACCTCGGGCTGCGCCTGACCTACGACCCAGAACGCAAACGGTGTCGGGCAGATGTCGATCTTGCCACGCACCGTTGGAATTCGGTTTGTGTCCGAGGGGCGACACGAACCGTTGCCCCACCGCCGATGACGATCGGCAAGACTTTGAAGCTCATGCAAGTGTAGCCGCCTTGGTGACCTCTTCGGGCCCGGCGAAGTAGTCACCGACTAGGAGGCCCTGGTCAATGCGTTGCCGGCGAGATTGGCGTCGGTTACCTGACTGGGTTGAGGCCGCGTCGGAGCGCATCGACTGTTTCGGCGGCCTGGCGCCGAGATACGGCCGCGCCCGTGATGGTGGCTGATCGGTGGAAGGTGCCGGGGAACAGGTGCAACTCAACCGACACGCCGGCATTCAGCAGGCTGGATGCGTAGGCCAAACCCTCGTCACGCAGCGGGTCATTCTCGTAAACCGATACGTACGCCGGGGGGAGGCCGGAGAGATCGTCGGCGCGGGCCGGTGCCGCGTAGGAAGGAACGACCCCGTCACGCCCCCCCAGGTAGTGCCGCCAGCTCAGCACCGCATCACCTCGGTTCCACAGCGGGGTGTCGCCGAACGTACGCATCGAGGTTGTGCCCAGCCGGTCATCAACCTCGGGGGCGTCGAGCAGCTGGAAGCACAGAGGTGGTCCGCCGCGGTCGCGGGTTAGCAGCGTCAGTGCTACGGCGAGGCCGCCGCCGGCGCTCATGCCGTACACGCCGATCCGTGCGGCATCGACGCCGATTCCATCGTTTTCGGAGGCGATCCAGCGCAACACGGCCTCGCAGTCATGCAGGGCAGCCGGGTACGGATGCTCGGGGGCCAGCCGGTAGCCGACCCCCACGACGACTGCGTGCACTTGGGTGCACAAGTCCATGGCCTGTGCGGTGGCCGTCTCCAGGTCGCCCATAACGAATCCGCCTCCGTGCAGCAGGAGCAGAGCGGGAAGTGGGCCAGCGATGTTGGGCGGCGTGCAGACCCTGACTGGCACGCAGTTGCCATCCATACCAGGCACCTCGTGGTCGACAACAATGACCTCGCCCCCTGGGGGCCGTTGCGCGCCCGCAGCGAGCTCCCGCATCCGGGCGCGGGCCCCGGCGAGGTCGAGGCGAGCAATTCTGCGAGCACTGCCGCGACAACCACGAGATCAGCCTCGTCATCGACAACAGCTCCAGCGGGTACGCGGTCGGCTGCTACACCGGGCCAGGAGTCCGACGCTCCCCTACCGCTGCCGGCCATCAGCGTCACCGCGCTGCGGCACCGCTACCGGCAACAGGAGGCCGTCAGGGAGAAGGCCGGCGACGCCTGGCATGACACCGGCATGATCTTCACGACCCGCTACGGACTGCCGGTCGAGCCGCGGAACTTCAACCGCTCCTACAACAGCCGCATCGCCCGCGCCGCCGTCCCGAAGATCACCGTCCACGACGCCCGGCGCACCTGCGGTTCCCTGCTGGTCGACCTGGACGTACATCCCCGGGTCGCGATGGCGATCCTGAGACACGCCGACTTCTCGATCACGATGGAGATCTACAGCCAGGTCTCATCGAAAGCGACCCGGGAGGCCCTGCGGAAGCTCGGCCAGAGCCTGGATCAATGAGCCGTTGCTGTACTTCGCTGCTGTACAAGATCAGAAATGGCCACCCGGAAGATTCCGAATGGCCTCTGACCTGCGTCGGGACGGCCGGATTCGAACCAACGACCCCTTGACCCCCAGTAGTTGAAGGCCACCGCGGCGTACTCAAGCACGTTCTCCCAGGTCGCCAATCAGCATACCCGGCCGAGTAAAGGGGTCGGGCTGCCCGCTTACACACTCGACGCCGACTGGACCGCCCATTACTCCTGGTCCCGTTCACTAGCCGTCGTCACGACCCGGCGCCGCCGCGAGGAGCTCACCACGTCGGTGCATGGACATCATCGCCACCGTCGGGTCTGCAGGCCATTGGGGATCCTCACCTGCTGGCGTCACCGCCGGCCTTGCATAGGTCGGCGAGGAGTGCATCGAGCAAACGTTCCTCCATGACCGCTCGACCCGCCTTTCGCATCTCCTCCTGCAGTGGCGGATCCCAGGACGTTACGGCCGGCGCTCCGATCAGGTCGGGACCGGTGCCGGCTCCTGGCACGTAGTCGGCTGCCGTCATCCGCCACGGAACCGCATTGGGATACCGGTCGAGGGCCGCTGCCGTCAGGCGTACGCCGGTCCAATCGAAGTCGTTGCGCCAGCGGATCACTACGCCCGTCGCGGCGCGCAGCAGCGTGTGCACTGCGGCCGAGGGCACGCCTTCGGTGCAGACCAGCGCCGGCGCTCGCGGCCCCAGGGCGGTGGCCGCCGCGCGCAGTACAGCCGGGTTCTCGCAGACGAAGACCTCTGCACAGGCCAGGGCGAGGGGTGCCAGGCGGAGTTGGTGCAGGGTGACCCGCATCGGCACGCCGGAACCGGCGGCATCGGTCAACCACCGCCCGAGCAGGCCACCGGTGGCGGGCACATTGAGCACCAGCACCTGGCTGGCCAGGTCGTCGGGGACCAGGCCGACGGACTCCCACAGCGCCCTTTCCTGTTCGCCGCTGGCCGGCATGGGCGCCCGCTGCCAGGCTGCGACCGCGCGCAGAACCAGCCCTCGTAGCGCCCCGTCCGCGAGGGCCTTCGTGTCGTTGAGCACCCGGTCGGCGAAGACCGGCATCGGCTCGTCCGCGGCAGGCAAGGCGTCCAGCACGCGGACCACGTCCTCGAACGGCAGCCCGGCTCGGACGGCCCGGGTGAGGGTACCGTCCCGACGAAGTCCTTCGAGCCAGCCTGCGTACCAGTCGGTGCCGGCGTGCCGGCCTTCGTGGGCCACGGTGAGGATGGCGTCCCGCGCCAGCGCCTCGCGCTTCGCGTCCGCCGGCCGGTTCCGCAGCGGAGCCGCCGCGGCGAGCACCTCCGGCAGGCCGACTCCGTACACGCCGCGCAGATGCGCATCCACGTCCGACAGCCGTACGGTGAACCGGCCGGCGCCGGCGGAGCGGTGGGTGCCGGTCAGCCCGATGACCAGGAGCCGTTCGTCGTCCGTGGGCGCGCTCAGGGAGACGGCGGTGTCGAGCCGGCCGCCCGTGCGTTCCAGGCTGCGCCGGGCGACGGACAGCAGCCGCCGCCAACCGGGTGCGTCGGGAAGCTGCGCCCACCCGACCCGGCCGGGCGGGCGCTGCTGCTCACCGCCACTCATTCGTCGCCGAGGCCGAACTCGACGAGCGCGGTGTCACGGCCCGACGCCCGGCGGGTTTCCGGCGAGCCGAGCGCCCGCGTCAGCGTCCCGTCGAAGTCGGCCACGTTGACCGAGCCGTCCCAGACCAGCAGCACGGTGGACACGGCGTGTTCCAGGGTGGAGTGCGACAGGTCGTAGTGCGCCGCGCCGCTGACCGCCGGGTGGGTGGCCCAGAGGTCGTACCCGGTCATGAACAGGTCCAGGTCGAACTGTTTCGCCAGGGCCATCAGCTCGCCGCGGCCAGTGTCGTCCACCCCGGCGAATGCCTCGTCCAGGCCGAGCAGACGGGGCGCGTCCGGCCGCGCCGAGCCGAACAGGGCGTTGGCGGCGGCGAAGAGCGGCAGGTGCAGCGAGATCGACTGCTCGCCGCCGGAGAGCTGGCTGTGCCGCGCCCGGGTCAGGGCTTCCGCGCCGCCGCCGGGACGGTGCAGGGTGAAGGCGAAGGTCCGCCACTGCCGGTAGTCGAGCACCTCCCCCAACAGCTCCCGGTACGGCCGCTCAGGCGCCGTCGCCCGGGCCGCCTTGATCCGGGCGGCGAAGTGCCGGCGCATCGTGGTGAGCTGACCCGGCCCGAGCCGGGCCGGGTCGCGCTCCAGCAGCTTGCAGACCTCGCGCTGCTCGGCGTCGAGGTCGTCGGCCAGCCGCCAGCCGACACCGACGGTGAGCCCGGAGGACATCCGCCGCGCCCGCATCTGGCCGTCCATCGCCTCCACCAGATCGCGGGCCTCGATGGTGCGGTGGTGGATCTGCCGGGCCAGCTGGCCCAGCAGCGCGTCCTCCAGCACCCGCTGTTCGGCGTCGGTGAGCAGCTGCTCCTGATCGCGGCGCTCGCGCGCGATCCGGTCCGCGAAGTGGGCCACCGGGGTCAGCCCCTGCTCGTCGGCGACCCGGACCACGATGACACCGTCGTCGGTGTCCCACTCGGGCCGGTGATCGAGCCCGGCTGCGGGCAGCTGCGCCTGCAACTCGGTCAGGGCGGTGGTCAGCCGGGTCGCGCTCTGCTTGAGCGACGTCTCGGTCGGGCTCAGTTCCCGGGTGGCGGCCAGGATCGCCTCGTGCAGCGCGGCCACCTGCGGGTCCAGCTGCGAGCCCTCCTCACCGGCGGACTCGGTCCGGACCGGCCAGCGCAGCTCGGTCGGGCAGCGCAGCAGACCGAGCAGGTCCGGCTGAGCGTACGGGCGCAGCCGCAGCGCGTCGTGGTGCGCCTCGGCGACCGCGGCGGCGAGGGCCTGCTCGCCCAGCTCGACCCGGGTCGCCGCGGCGGCCCGCCGTTCCCGGGCGGCGCCGACGTCGCCCCGGGCACTCTCGACGGCCCGCTCGACGGCGATGACCTCGTCGGCGGTCCGGGCCACGTCGGCCAGCACCCGTTCCGCCTCGGCGCCGACGCTGGACCGCAGCGTCCCGTACGCCTCCGCCTTCTCTTCGTGCCGGGCGGTGGCGGCCCGCGCGGCGTCCTGCGCGACCGTGAGCCGGTCCACCGCCTCGTCGTGCCGCAGCTGGGCCTGGTCTTCCTGTTCGGCGGCGCGCGCCGCGGCCGGCCGGGCGCTCTCCAGCCGGACGCCCCGCTTCTCGAAGCGATCCACCGCGTCGGCGGTCTGGTCGAGCTGCTCCACCGGCAGGGACCGCTCCGCCGTGGCCCGGCGCAGCGCGGCGGCTGCGGCGGCCCGCTCGGCCAAGGCCTGGTCGAGGCGGGCAGAGGCGGCGTTGGCGGCCTCCTGGCGGGCGCGCAGCGTCGCGGCCGCCCGATCGAGTTCGCGCAGCGCCGTCTGGATCGGCGCGATCGGCGGGAGCTGCGCTCCGGCGGCGTCCACGGCGGCCAGCAGCTGCTCGTCGGCGGCGAGGTCGCGGTCCAGCGCGCCGAGATCGGCGTCGACGACCGCCAGGATCCGGTCGCACTCGGCGACCCGGGCGGCGCGGCGGGCCGCCCGGGCAGTCGCGCCGATGTACTCGCACTCCATCTTGGCGAACCGGCCGACGCCGACGCCCTGGGCGTACCGGCCGTCCACGCCCACCACGACCGGCGCGGTGGCCTCCGGCGTGACCGCGTCGGCCAACGCTACCGAGGCGAGCACGTCGGTGATCCGGGCGACGGGTACATCGTTCTGGTCCTCGGCGGTCAGCACGTCGGCGAGGGTGGGGCCGGTCGGGCGACGACCCGTTGGCAGTGGCAGCAGGTAGCCGTCCAGGTCGGCACCGGCCAGCCCGGCCGTCAGGTTGTCCGGCTCCGGGTGCAGCCAGGCGTCCAGCAGGCCGGCGGCGTGCAGGGCCGCCTCGATGGCTGCGGCGTCCGCTCCGGTGACCGCGTCGGTGAAGCGGACCAGTCGCCACAGCGGTGCCCCGGACCTGCCGGCGCGCGACGCCGGACGGGTCGCCGGGGTGGGTGGCGCGTCGTCGTGCTCGTCCGCGATCCGGTCACGTTCGGCGACGACCTCACCTCGCCGGTCATCCAGCGCCGTGCGGCGGGCTGCCAACACCGCGAGCCGATCCCGGCGCTGCGTCACGCCGGCGGCGGTGGCTGCGGCGTACACCTCCCGCAGCGTGTGCGTGCCGGGCTCACCGGCGGCATCGACGGCCTCGCCCAGCCGGGCCGCCAGGCCACGCCCAGCGGCGGTACCGTCGGGCGGCCCGAGGTCGGAGAGCAGCCGCGAGTTGTCGTCCGCCCACTTCCCGACCTGGGCGTGCACCTGCGCGCGGGCGTCGGTGACCGCAGCCTCTGCGCGCTCTTCGGCCTGCTCGGCGTCGACGACAGCCTCCGCCGAGCCCGCCGCGTCGGCCGCCGCCCGGTCGTGGTCCCGCTCGGCCTGGCCGTGCCGGGCCGACTGCTCTCGGACGGCGCGTACGTCGTCGCGGCGGGCACCGGTGCGGGCGGTGAGCCGGGCCGCCAGGTCACTGGCGTCGGTGTCGGCGGCACTCCAGGTGATCCCGGCGGTCTCGGCGTCCAGTATCAGGTCAGCGGCGAGCCGGTCGGCGGCGGCCCGCGCGTCGCGCGTCGCCACCGCGGCGCGCTCCCATTCGCCGCGCCGCCGCGACACCGCGTCCTGCTCGACGGTGACGGCCAGGCCGGCCCGGTCCGCGGCCTCGGCCAGGTCGTGCACGTGCCGTTCAAGGTCGGCGAGCTGCTCGTGGGACTGGTATGCCGCCGAACTCTTCAAGCTGTCCAGGTGGGCCCGGAGGCGACCCGGCTCGCCCTCGACCGCGCGCAGCCGCGCGGTGGCCGCCGACTCGGCCTCAACGGCTTCCCCCGCGACGCGGCGGGCGTCGACCAGCCCGGTCGAATGCGCGGCGGCCGCCTCACGGCGGGCCGTCAGGATGTCGGCCGCCGCGCGGGCGTGGGTGCGCAGGTAGGTCGAGTAGACCGTCAGGAAGGCCGCGGTGGCACCGTCGGCCGCCACCAACCCCTCCAGGGTACGGGCGACCGCCTCCATGTCGTCGAATGAGCGGGCCGCCTCCACGAGAAGGTGGTCCTCGACCGGACGCAGGCCGCGCTGCAGCGTGCGGGACAACTCGACCGGGTTGAGGTCCTTGGCCAGCTGTGGCTTACGGAGGGTGAGCACCAGGTCGAGCAACTGTTCGTAACGGGCCGGACCGAGTCCGAACAGCCGGGCGTCGACGAGGTGCCGGTAATCCTCCGCCGAGTCCCGTACCGCGTCGGCGCCCAAGTGGGTGATCAGGTCGCGGCGGTTCAGCGGCCGGTCGTCGGCATCCAGCAGGGAGAAGTCCACCCCGACCCGGCCGTCGACAACGAAGTGCCAGCGGGTCACCCGGTCGACGTGCCGGTGCGCCCGCAGGCCGATGCCGACCGTCACGTATGACTCGCCGTCGCAGAACTCCATCCACACGTACGCGTGGGTGACCTCCTGCCCCCGGTACAGCAGGTTCGACTTCATGGTCCGGTCCTCGCTGGCGAACGGGTTGAGCCGGCGCGGCTCGATCCGCCCATCGAGGACGAAGGGAAAGAGGACCTCCAAGGCCTTGGTCTTGCCGGAGCCGTTCGGCCCACGCAGCACCAACCACCCGTCGACGAAGAGGAACTCCTCGTCGCGGTAGTCCCACAGGTTGATGATCCCAGCCCGGGTGGGGGCGAACCGGCGGACGGTGCGCTGCTCGATCACGATCTACCTCCCGAGGTCAGAAGAGGGTTTCGGCGGAGGCGCGTTGCCTGACCGCGGCGACGGTGTGGCGGTACCGGCCCGCCAACGGCAGGACCAGCACCCCGCCCGGCACGGTGGTGGTCGCGCCGAAGCGCTCCAGCAGCGCCACCGCCTCGGTGCGCAGCCGTTCCGGGTCGGCGTGCCACTGCGCCCCGAACGCGGAACCGTACCGGCGCAGAATCTCACCGACCGCCTCGCGGAGAAAACTGTCGGTGATGAACGGCAGCCGGCCGCCGCCATCGGTCTCGTCCGGGTTGCCGCCGCCGTCCACCGGGTACGGATGGTCCGCGGCGGCGTCGTCCAGCACCACCAGGGTGGCGGTGGGCAGACCGGCGTCGACCCGGTCAACCATCGCCTGCCGCCGGCTCAGCGGGTCGGGCGGGGCGAGCCGCTTGACCCGGCGGCCGTCCGGGTCGGCGATCCGGTCGGCCATCTCCACCAACAGCAGCACCGCCGCCTGCGCCACCGAACCGGTGCCCGGGAACCGCTCCCCGGTGAACCCGGCGGTGTCCACCAACAGCACCCCCTCGGCGCGTCGCTCCACCCGAAGCCCGGTCAGCCGGGCCAGGTCGGTGGCGAGCGCCGCCCCGCGCAGGTGATTGGCGACCGTCGGCTCGACGTCGGCGTGATAGACCACCGGCGACTCCACCACCGCCCGCCGGGCGGCCTGCGCGGCGGCCCGGCGTTCGGCGTTGCCGCTGCTGGCCATCGTCCGGTCGAGCAGCGCCGCCACCGACTCGACGTGTTGCAGCACGCGGGTCGGCCGGAACAGCGCGAACACCACGTCCCGCGCGACGTCGTACAGTGCCTCGCCGGAGCCGGGGTCGCTGGCCCAGGCGACGCTGGAACCGTCGGCAAGCCGGATCACACCGCGCTCCTCCAGCCAGCCCACCGCGTCGACGAACGCCCGCCGGTCCGGCCCGTGGTCCGGGTCCAACCCCAGGCCGGTGATCCGGTTCGCGTCGCCGCCGACCGAGTCGGCCAGCTCACTGAGGGTGATCTGGATGCCGGCGCGGCCCAGCACGGCCAGGCACAACGACAGGTACGCGTAGCGCTGCCGGTCGAACGGACGCCCGGTCCGGGACATCGCCGGCTGGGTCGCGTCGAGCCCGTCGGACACCCGGACCAGCCGGGCCGTCGCGCCGTGCAGTTCCAGCCGATAGCCGAAGGCCTCGGCGAGATCCCGACGCAGGGCGGCGGCGAAGCGGCGTACCCGGGGCAGCGCCCGCTCGTCCGGCCAGGTCGCCGTGATCAACGGGTGGCGCAGGACCAGCCGGACGGCGCGCTGGTAGTCCGCCAATTCCAGCTCGGAGATGTCGCCGGCGAACCGGTGACCGATTGTCGACCGCGTCCGCTCGCTGGCCGCGCTCATGCCGGCACCAACTCGCGGCGGACGGCGGTGTGCTGCGCGGCGGTGACCCTCAGCTCGTACCCATCGAGGTGCAGCTGCCCGGCGGCGGTGGACACCGTGCTGAACCGTCCCGGCGTCGGGGTGAGGGTGAGCCGGACGCCGTGGGCGGCCGCGGCCAACGGCACCGCGGCGGCGCCACCAACCCGGGCGGCGAGCGCGATGTCGAGCAGCCGCAGCAGGACCTGCGCCTGCGGCTCGTCCAGCCGGTGTCCGGTCGTCACCCCGTCGGCGGCCAGCACGGCGGCGGCGTCGGTCAGCCGCCGCTCCCGGGCCAGTTGGTCGCCGCGCAGCCGGTGCCGGCGGTCGTCGCCACGGTCCAGGCGGGCCGGCCGACCCCTGCCCTGCCCCGGCGCACGGCCGGTCGCCACCAGCGTGCGGGACAGCTCGACCGCCGGCGCCTCCCACCACGACAGCCGGCTGGCGATCGCCTCCGGATCCGGATGTGCCACGCCGACGTGTCGGGGTGCGCCGAGCCCGAAGACCACATCGAAGAGCGCGTGCGCCGCCTCCTGCGTGGCAACCTGGGTGAACCACGCTGCCACGTGGCGCAGCTGCGACTCCCGGCTCACCCCGCCGCGGCGGGCCTCGGTCACCCGACGCAGCAGCGCCAGCACGTCGCCGATCGCCGCGATGGTGGCGTCGCCCAGCCGGTCGGCCTCGCTACTCTGCTCCGGCGAGGATGGTGCCAGCCACGATCGCAACCCACGCCACCGGCGCCGCCAGTCCTCCAGCCGCTCAACCGGGGTGTGGAACAGCCGCTCGTCTGCCTCGGCCGCCGCCTCGACCAGCCGCTCCAAGCCAGTCGCCTCCACCTCGTGCACCGCCTCGCGAAGCCGGGGGGTGTAGCGCTGCAGCTCGTCGTGGAAGTCGCGCAGGTGGGCCAGCAGAGCGTCCTTGTGGGCGAGAAACGCCTCCGGCCGTACGTCGTTGGTGCGGCCTAGGTCACCGAGCATGTGGTAGAAGCGGGCGGCCCGCTCGGCGATGTCGGCCAACGCCCGGTCGAGCCGGTTGAACTTGCGGTAGACCTCCTCGGCGTCGCCGGCGTCGTTGGCCACCGCGAGCGCCTTCAGGTCAGCCAACAGGTCGGCGAAGACCAACCGGGACAGCGTCGCGTCGTCCATGGTCGCCGAGAGCACGGCCTCCACCGCCCGGTGGGCCCGGTAGCCGGCCTCCGTAAACTGGTAGACCGAGTGCCGGTTGCGGTACTCGGCCAGCGTTGTCGCGCGCGTCCCATCCTGGCTGCGGTCGAGCACGCCCCATTCCACCAGGGCGTCGAGCAGCCGCGGCAGCTCCAGCTGTGCCGGGTCGGGGCAGTCGGGGTTCGACCGGTGGAGCGCGTCGAGCGCGGCGGCCACCTCGGCGGTGTGAAGAACGACCTGGTAGCTGGATCGCGCCGCGTCGAAGGCGCGCAGCAGCCACAGGTAGGCGAACCGATTATCGGCCGTGACGTAGCCGAACAGCCGCATCCGGTCGTCAAGACCAAACTCGTCCAGCCCGAACGTGGGCCCTGATGCTGCTGCAGCCATCCGTCCCCTTCCCGGTGCGTCGACCAGCAACCCTATCCATCGGTGGCGGGAGGCGTTCTCGCGACTCGACCGCTCGGCGGCCTGCCCAACTCGCACAGTGAACTCGTTGCCCGCTTCCATGGTCCGCGCACACCGGCGCGCCGCTGGCCAGCGGGGGGTCCTCGTGCATTCCTGCACGTTTGCGGTCCGTGACGCGTCATCCGAAGGCATCGTCGGCTGCAAAGCCGGAGGCTGCTGCAAGACGGACCTGAACCTCGGCGCCTCGGAGTACGGCATCCGGTCCCAGAACGTGCACGACCAGCAGTTGACCAGCGCAACGGCCGAGGGCCGAACGAAAGATGCCAGGCCGGCCGTCCGCAGTGCGGGCTTTAGGACCCGCAGGGTCGAGGGATCCGCCGAGTCAAGGGCTCCACGAGCACCCGGCACACAGACGCCTTGACCAACTCAATCATGAAAACGAGGGTTTCCACAGGCTCTGACCTGCGGAAACCCTCTCGCTGCCGGGACGGCCGGATTCGAACCGACGACCCCTTGACCCCCAGTAGTCCGGTGGTCCAGCGGCATGCTCACGCACGTTTGTCCAGGTCGCTTGAAGCATAGACCGGACGAGTAAAGGAGTCCGCACACCACTCCGCCGCCACCTCGACTCCGTTACTGCCGGCCGGCGTCGTCGGGGTTCCAGTCCGAGGGCGACGGCGACCCAGTATCCATGACTCGGGGCGATACCGGCCGACGGTTCTGCGATATACCGAAGTGGAGTGCAGGAAGCTGGCCTCAGCCCAGCGTGAATGCTGTCAGCGTCGCGCGCGACCCAGAGGCTCGGCTGCTCGCGGGATAGCACTTGGCAGCATCAGGCTGACGGCTGCCAGGCGCGGCCTTCAGCGCGGTGAGCATTGTCGTCTACCTCGCGACCCCGGTTGGGTTGCCATGATTTTGCGGTTACGGCTGTCGCTGCGGCGTATTGATAGGCCGCACCGCTCAGCCAGGCCACCGCGAGGGCGGTGGAGTCCTGCTGGTTCAAGCGGCCGAACGCGTCGCGGCTACGTCGGTGACCCGCGCGCCGTAGTTCGCGCAGCACGGACGCGGCTGTCGGCAGTTGGGCGTCCAGGAGCGCCCGCGCGTCCCGGTCGACGTCCGGCATCAGGGCAGCGCGGCCGGCGGCGACCACTCGTTGCAGGTGGTGGGTGAGGAGATGCAGCGGCGGTTGAGGTTGATCGTTGCCGGAGGGCTCCGTGGTTTCGGCGTCGGGTAGGTCGGCGCGCTGTAGCTGGTCGACGCCAAGGTCGACATGTCCGCCGAAGCGGTCCGGCAGCCAGGGCGCGGCAACGGCGAGACCGTGGACCTGGCGGGGTCCATGGAAGCGCCCGATCATCCGTACCGGCATGCCGGTGGCGTGGGCGGCGAGCAGGCGCAGGTTCGCGACGTACGGGAGCACCGGATCATCGTGTGGAGCGAGGACGATGACCGGCCCCGGCAGTTGCGCCGTCTGCAGGAGTAGACCTCGCTGGTCGGCGGCGAGGACGCCGTCGAGGAAGGCGAGGTCGTGACCGGCGGGCCGCTCGTGTTGGGCGACTTCGAAGGCGTTCAGCCAGCGGGCGGCCTGTTCGGGGATCGGTTGCCGCCAGAGGGCGTCGGCTGGTTCCTCGTGCCAGGTGCGGCCTGTGGTTCGTACGGCCTGCACTGTCCTGCCGTGGCTGAGGCGCCGGTCGA
The DNA here is from genome assembly GCF_040608515.1 of Micromonospora sp. NPDC005173. Classification (NCBI taxonomy): domain Bacteria; kingdom Bacillati; phylum Actinomycetota; class Actinomycetes; order Micromonosporales; family Micromonosporaceae; genus Micromonospora; species Micromonospora sp. NPDC005173. The sequence goes on along the minus strand of NZ_JBEXIK010000050.1, from coordinate 27,310 downwards.
CGGACGCATGGGCGTTGATGACGATGATCCCGGCGCGGTCCAACTCCCGGTGGCTGATCGTCACGTCGCCGAGGTTCACGCTTGCCTGAGCGGCGTTGCGGGCTGTGTCGCCATCGCCGGGGCGTGCCTGCGCCAGGCTCCAGATGGTCGAATCGCCATCGGTCAGGTAGCTGATCGCGCCGACGTGGCCGGTGGTGGTGCGCAGCGGCTCGGTGCACAGCCCGTACAGGTGCAGATCGCCGACTGGGCCATAGCCGCGCCGGCTCGTACCCCGGGCGGCTCGCTGGTCGCCGATGCCTTCGCTCAGGAGGTGAGAGACGATGAGTGCCTCGCGCAGATCTTCGGTGAGGTCGGCCAGCCGGAACCCGGGGGTGCTCCGGCGGGCTGCGCGCAGTTGTTCAACCACTCTGGTCGCGGCTGTCGCCAGCCGGGGCAGTCCGATGGCGCGTGCCTGGTGGATGGCGCGGAGCAGGTCCGCCTGGCTGACCGCGCCGGCGCCTGCCACCCCGTGTTCGAGGATCTGCGCAACGACGTCGCGCACCTGGGTGGCGGCGGCCTTCTCGTCGGCGGTGGCGGACGGGGCGGCGGGATCTGGCGGGTCGGCTTCGGTGGTCAGGACGGCCTCGGTGGTGGCCACGTCCGATCCGGCTGCGGCCGCGTGGTGTGGGTGCGTGGTCAGGACGGGTGCGGCGCTGAGCACCGCGGCTCGGTGCAGGCAGCGTGGTGCGAGCAGGCAGTTGCAGGCGGCTCCGTCCGCGGTTTCGACCGGGGTGGTGAGGGTGACGGTGACGTGGTCGTCGATGGTGATCGTCGCGCCAGAGTCGGACGTGGTGATGGTCCAGGTCGGCTGCTTCTCGATAGCCTGGTCGAGCTTGGACCGCAGCCGGGTGGGAAGGGCGGCGACGGCGTCGGCGACGACGTGTGGTGCGACGGCGGGCAGGCTCATCGGACCTGGTCTCCGATCCAGCGGGCCAGTTCGGTGGGGCTCAGCGCGGCGACGGGCATCCCGGCGGCCACGAGTTGCCCGGCGACGGCGGTGCTGTAGCGGGGTTGACCTCGGTCGTCGAGGCTGGCGCAGCCGAGCAGGGTCACCCCGTCGTCGGCGAGTGCCCGGACGGCGGCCAGTAGTCCGCCGATGGGATGTCCCTCTTCGAAGTCGCTGACGAGCACGACGAGGCTGCGGCTGGGGGTGGTGACGAGCTGCCGGGCGTAGCGCAGGGCGGCGGCGATGTGGGTGCCGCCGCCGACGCTGATCTCCAACAGCAGGCTGAGCGGGTCGGTGACCCGGTCGGTGAGGTCGACAACCTCGGTGGAGAAGGTGACGAAGTGGGTTCGTAGGGTCGTCACGCCGGCCAGGACGGACGCGGTCAGCGCCGCCCAGATCGTGGACGGTTCCATCGACCCGGATACGTCGACGAGGAGGATGACCTGCCAGTCGACGCTGCGTCGACCACGGCTGCGGAAGACGAACCGTTCGGGGCGGATCTTCGCTGCGCCGTGGGAGTCGAGGTGCGCGGTGTGCAGGTTGGCGTGCACGGTGGCGCCGAGGTCGAGGCGCCCGGTGGGTCGGCGGGTACGTCGTGGTGTGGCGAGCCCGGTCAGTGCCGGTCGGATCTGTCGGGCCAACTGCGCGGTCAGCTCGGTGACGAGCCTGGCGACGAGTGGGCGCAGTCGGTTGAGCCGCGCCTCGGGAAGCCCGCCGGCCAGCGCCAGGACGGTGTGCAGCAGTTCGACCGAGGGTCGGACGTCCTCGGGTGCGATGGTGAGCAGGGCGTCGGCACGTCCGCGTTCGGCGGCGCGGGCGAGCACCTCGTCGCGTACTGCCGCGCCGAACAGCGCTTCGAGGTCGTCGGCCCACTCCCGCACCTGTGGGTATGCGGGTTGTCGCCCACCGCCAGGTCCGGCGGCGGTGTGGGAGCCTTCTCCCCTGCCGCTGCCGTACAGCTCGTCGAGTGCCGTGGCGAGTCGGCGGGCGTGCGGTGGCAGGTCGTCGGGGCGGCGGCCGAGCAGCAGTCGCCAGCGCTGCGCGGCGGGCAGCGTGTGCGGTCGGTCAGCCGGACGAGGTTCTGCCGGGGGCGGTGGTGGAGCCGACTTCTCGGCGGTGTGGTCGTCTCTGCCCGTCGGCAGTCCGAGGGTGGTCAGGGCCTGCCGTCCCGACTGGTCGACGGCGAGCCAGTCGGCGAGCACGCCCGGTGCGACGCTCACCGTCGCGTCGACGTCACCGATGCGTTGACGGACGGTGTCCAGAACACGGTCGCGGTCGGCGGGGCTCAACGCGTCGAAGCCGCCGCGCAGCGCTGGCAGCCGGCGGATGAAGTGGTCGTCGTCCCAGCCGTCGATGGTCTTCAGCAGCGGGTTCAGTGTGTCCCCACCGGCTTCGAGCAAGGCGCCGGCGAGGCTGAGCGCTCCGCGGAGTCGGTCGGTGCATTCTGCGGCCGGCATCTCGGTCCAGGACGCCAGGACCACGCCGAACGCGTGGGGGGCGGCGATGCCGAGCAGCACCAGGACGGCGTGGGCCGATCCTCGCATCAGCGGTGATCCGTCGCGGGCGAGGCGGCTGACGGCGTGGCTGAGGCGCAGCAGGTGGCCGCTGTCGTCGGCGTGCCGGACAAGGTCGAGCAGCGCGCGGGCGTCCCCGGGGTCGGTGGATCCGGCGAGCCCGTCAATGGCGCGGACTGCCGCGGCGTGCAGGTGTGTCAGGTGCTCGTCGAGGCCGGCTGGTGCTGACGGGGTGGCGGGGATGTGCCCCCGGTGCAGCCGCTGGAGCAGTTGGCTGGCGGTGGCGAGGTCGGCGAGGGTGGCGGTGCCGGTCACGGCGGTGTGCAGGTCGGCGAGGCGGACGTCGACGGCGTCGGGTAGGCCGCAGGCGGCGGCGCGGGCGAGCCCGGCGACAGCTTGTGCTGCGGTGGGGCCGCCGTCGGTCACCTCTCGGCGGCGCCGGGTGTTCAGCATGCCGGCGGCGGCTTGGGCGAGGGTGACACCGTGTGGGCTGGCGGCGGCGAGCCCGGCGTCGGTACCGGGCTGCCAGTGCAGCCGCCAGCGGCTGGTGAGGGTTTCGGCCGTGGTGGTCTCTGCGGGCTCGGCGTAGGGCACCTGGCAGGCGAGCAGCCGCTGCAGGGTGGCCTCTCGTCGCCGGTCGAGTGGGGTACGCAGTGGATCAAGCCGAACGGTGCGGGGCGGGTCACCGGGGCCAGGCAGGCGCAGTTCCTGTAGCAGAGTCGTGGTCGCGGGAGTCAACCCGCAGACGGGTGTGTCCGGGCAGGGGTGACCGCGGCGCTGTCCGATCAGGGTGTGCTGCATCGCGGCGGCGACCGCTCGGCCCCTGCCGGCCGGTTCGCCCTGGGCGAGGACGGTCTGCAGCGCTTCGACGAGTTCACCGCGTCCGGCGGCGGGCAGGTTCCGCAGTCGGGCCAGATCGTGGGCGAGCCGGGTGATCTCGGCGGCCTCCGCCGGGCCCGTGGGGTGTCCCTGGTCCCGCAGGTGCCGGGTGATCTCGACGGCGAAACCGCGCAGGTGAGCGGCCAGCGCGCTGGGATCGGCGTGAGCATCGTGGACAGCCTGCTGCCAGCGAGGGTCGCGGATCCCGGCGGGATAGCCGGATCGTGCGTCGAGCAGGTCGAACGAGTACGGCACCAGGGAGATGACCGGGGTACGTCGTGGCGCCTCGGCATCGGGTGTCGGTGGTGTGGTGGGTGCTGGGTGTCCGGGTGTGGTCAGGGCGGGGGCGTGGAAGGCACCGACGACGACGGCGAGCCGGCCGGACGTCTCCGCGATCTGCTGCCGCATCCACGCCTCGCGCCGCTGATCGAGGGCGCCGATGCCGTCGGCGGCATCGTTGCGGAGCGCCCAGCCGACTGCCAGCGCCGACCGGCGTACCGCCTCGGGCGGCGAGCCGGGGGCCGCCGCCTCGACCCAGCGGTCCCACAGGTCATCTCCGGTCCGACCGGTCAGGGTGGCTCCCACGCTGTCGGCGTACCCGCTCACCCGCGGTCCGACGGCCGCCGGGCGTTCCTGCCACGCCGGGTCGCTCAGGGGAAGATCGCAGCAGTGGGCCGGCACGCCTCGCCGTTGCGCCCACCGCAGCGCGGCGAGCTCCGGGGAGAAGTCGGCGAACGGGTAGAAGGCGAGCGGTCCGCCCTCGTCACCGCTGGCGGCGGCCAGGGCGACCGGCGCCTGGGTGTCGGGGTGCGCCAACCAGGTCAGCCACGGCTGCATGTCGGCGGGCAACTCGACCAGCACCGCGTCCGGGGCGGCCGCGTCCAGCAGGGCGGGGATCGCCGCGGCGAGCACCGGTGAGTGATGCCGCACTCCGATCAGGGTGACGCGGCCGGTGTCGCTGAGACGTGCGACGGCGGCGCGCGGGTCGTCGGCTGTGCTGTCGTCAGTCACGCAGGACATCGCGCTGTTCCCACAGCTGCCGCCACATCCGGCCGCCGGCCTCGGCGCGGCGGCGCAGGGCACCGTCCCAGTACGCCAACAGCCGCGCATGGTCGGCCGGGTCGTCCTTGCGTACGACACCCACCAGGTGCCCGGGCAGCAGCGACAACGGGTCCGGGCCGGGCAGGTACGCGGTGGACAGGCCGATCGACGCGGCGACAGCGACCGCCTCGGCGGTGCTCGTGACCGAGGACGGACGTTCCACCTCCCAGCCCTCGACCGTGCTGCCGGTGCGCAGGTCGCGGAAGGCGGTCACCAGGGTCTCCAGCACCGCCTCGTCCACCGTGTACGCGGCGCCGACCCGTTCCACGGCGGCGCGGGCCTGCCGGGTGACGAGGGCGACCTCGGCGTCGAAGTCGGCGATCGGAGGCACCACCTCGAAGTTGAACCGCCGTTTCAACGCCGCGGACATCTCGGACACGCCCCGGTCCCGCAGGTTGGCCGTGGCGATGACGCAGAAGCCAGAAGCCGCGTAGGCGACGGAGTCGTCGGGGAGTTCGGGCAGGACCAACCGACGGTCGGACAGGATCGACACCAGCGCGTCCTGTACCTCGGGCAGGCAGCGGGTGATTTCCTCGACCCGGGCGACGGCACCGGTGGTCATCGCGGTGAGCACCGGCGAGGGCACCAGTGCCTCCCGGGACGGCCCCTTGGCCAGCAGGAGCGCGTAGTTCCAGCCGTAGCGCAGTTGGTCCTCGGTCGTGCCGGCCGTACCCTGCACGGCCAGGGCACTTGTGCCGCACACAGCGGCGGCGAGCAGCTCGGACAGCATCGACTTGGCGGTGCCCGGTTCGCCGACGAGCAGCAGGCCCCGTTCACCGGCCAGGGTCACGACACACCGCTCGACCAGGGCCCGCTCCCCCACGAACTTCGCCGCGATGGTGACCTGACGGCCGTCGGGGCCCTGCACGGGGCGGCCGGCGGAGCCGGCGATGAACGTGACCACCGCCTGGGGGGTCAGCTTCCAACCGGGCGGGCGGGGACCACGGTCGGCGGCAGCCAGGAACGTCAGCTCGTCGGCGTACAGGTGCTCCGGCGGGTCGATCTGTCGGGCGTTCACGCCTTCTCCTGCAGGTCGAGGTAGCGAGGTTTGTCACCGGCGGTCACGCGGTCCCACGCCGCGCCGAACAGCTCCGGCGTCGCGCGGGTGACCAGAGTCAACCCGTTGAGGAACAGGTACAGCGGCTGCTTCCAGCTCTCGATGGGTGCGGTGGGGTTCTTCGCCGCAAGCCAGCCGCCGGGCAGGAAGACGCCGCGGCCGGCCCGTTCCCGCTTGCCTGCCACCACCAGTCCGGAGTCGAGCAGAGCCGCCTGGGCGTGCTTGAGGGTCGCCGGCTTCCACGCGTTCCAGGTCCGCACGTTGACATCGGTGGGGTTCGGCAGGGCGAGCAGCTGCAGGTAGTAGCCGGCCGAATCCCGGTCGAGGCCAGTGTGAGCTGCGACGGTGTCGACCAGATCGGGTGCGCCGACTCGGGGGTCGCGGTGTTCGCCGGTGGCACCGTCCGGGGTGGACAGTGCGGCGGCGATGTCCGGTGAGAGCACCAGCCGCAGCGTGTCCGCGACCGGGCCGGGAATGAAGCTGATCGCCGGGTCCTGCGGTCCGCTGAGGCGGGCCGGGGCGAGGTGGTGCGCGACGATGTCCCTGAAGACGTGCCCGGCCACCAGCGCCGGTCCCACCTGGGGTGGCTCGTCCACCTCGTGTCGTCCCGCGCCGATCAGCAGCCGCGGGTTGCGCAACCGCTGCCGCAACAGCTCCAACGCCCGAGGCAGAGCGTCGCGCATCGGTTCGCCCCACGGCAGCTGGTAGGCCAGCCATAGCAGCGCCACCGTGCACCCGTACAGGTGATTGCCCTCGAACGGGGTTCCGCCAGTGGCGGTGGTCTCCAGTCGGCCCCAGTCACCGGGCTGACTTTCCCCGTCGGTGGTCAACCAGCTTCCGGGTGCCGGGTTGGCGATCGTCTGCAGAATGTCGGCCGCCTGGGTCGAGGGCAGAACGCGGGTGGCGTCGGCGAGCAGTTGCTCGCCGATGACGACGCGGGCGCCACGCAGTGCCAGCCAGCCCGTTGCGAGACGGTCCACGTCCGGGCCGTTACGCCACAGATCGGCCGGGTCCTGCGGCATCGCCGCGTCCACCAGCGCGATCCGGTGCCCGTACGACAGGGACTTCAACGCGTCGCGGGCGGTGCGCGCCTGGGTGCTGTTCACCCCGAGGATGCGCCGCTGGTCGGCGGTGAGGAAGTTCGCCTGCCAGTCGTCGATGCCGGGAAGACCAGCCAGCAGCAGGGCGGCCTCGGCTCGCGTCATGCCGGTGCGCTGCACCAGGTCGTCGACGCATTCCGCGCGCCATGGGGCCGGGCCCTGCTCGGTGAGCAGCCGGCAGAACGCGCTGATGCGATCAGCGCCCCGCCAGCCGGCCGCGACGGTCTCCGCCTCGACGGTGGCACCGGGCGGCGGGGTGAACCGCCCGTTCGGGGACCACTGCACGGCCGTGCGCCGCCACTGCTTGCCTCGCCCGGCGTACCAGGTGGGGCCACGTTCTGGCAGCAGCACCGTGACCTGGGCCCCGTCGCGCTGAATGACCCGGTGGCTTTCCGGGGGCGCCTCGTCCCACGTCGCGGTGAGCACCCGCACCGCCTGTGCCGGGTCGACCAGGACGGTACCAGCCAGGGTGGACAGCAACTGGGCCAGCGCTGGGCGCTCCTGCTCATTGGTGACCGGCGCGGCGGCGCGGACGGCCAGGGCGCCGAGTCCGCCGAGCGCGTCCACCCACGTCGGGCTGACCTGCGGTACGTCCTCGACCGTCCCGGCCGCGAGGAGGTCGGCGACCGCGGTGACCTGCCGAAGGATCTCCCGCCGCGTCTGGGCGCTGCCGCTGTAGTAGGTGAACCGTTCCGCCGGCAACAGCCCGGACCAGGCGGTGCGTAGCAGATCGTCGGCGACGGCGTCGACAGTGGTCTCGTCGACCGGTTCGGTCGCCAACAGCTGCGGCACCCCTTCCAGCCGCCGGCGCAGCCGTACCGCGCGCACCACCTCTTCCGCCACGACGGTACGGAGCACCGGGTCGGTCACCTCCGTCAGCACCTCGGTGACGATGGCCAGCGCCACCCCGTTGATCTCGGTGGACTTCGTGACGGCGTCGTCGATTGCCATCAGCCGGGCCGCGTCGGCGGCGTCGAGCCGCCGCAGCCGGGCCGAGCCCGGCACATCGCGCGGGGCCAGTGCGTGCCACCAGGCCAGCGGCGGAAGGTGCCGGGATGGTCGGCACCGGTCCACCGGTTCTCGGCCATCGGCGCTCCAGACGGTCAGCTCCAACTCGGCCCGGTGATGGGGCCGCCCGGTCACCGGTAGCACGACGTCGCTGCCCGGTAGCCGGAGGCCAGCAACCAGCGCGTCGCTGTGGAACGGGTTGTGGCTGGTCCGGACCGCGCTCGAATGCCAGGACACCCGCCGTCCGTCAACCCCCTCACCCACCTGCGTGCCGTCCGGCAGGCGGATCACCCGCCACCCGACCAGCCCGTCGCGCCAGCCCAGCGGCGACGAGGCGAACTGTGCCGGCGCCGGCCGCAACTCGCACAGGTCAGCGAGGAGGGTCGCGCCGGGGGGCAGGTCGGCGGCGAAGAACTCGGGCAGGCTGTATCGGCCGCCCTCGCCCGTCGCCGGGTCGTACTCTCGCCAGCGCCGCTCACCGGCCGTCGGGTCGGTGGGCCGTTCGCACCGCCAGAACGAGACGCCGTCACAAGCGACCGGATACGTCGCGGCCGGACTGCGGGTGTCCCCGGCGTGCCAGGGTCGACTGCCCGTGGTCATCGCGCCATCGGGCAACGGCATCGGCAGCGACCGGCGGCCCCACAGGGCGTGGTCCGTCGGTTGGCCGGGCTCGATCAGCTCGTCCGGGTCGGCGGACCAGTAGCCGACGAGCCGGCCGCCAGTGCTGTACCAGGTGACCAGGAGTTGCCCGTTGACCAGCCGGCAGGTGGTGTCAGCGTAGGAGTTGCGCGCGTGCGGGCTGTCCGAGGGCGGATACCGGAAGATGTGTTCACTGGTCGGAACGTCGACGACGACGACGTGTGCCGTCCGGTTGTCGTGCACCACCAGTTGGGGCCAACCGTCGCCGAAGCGTCGGCCGAGCTTGTCCTCGGCCACCTGCTCGTACGCCGGCCAGGACAGCTCCGCGACCAAGCCGGCCCGCAATGACCGGGCGAGTACCGCAGGCACGTCGACCCTCGCCAATGCGCTGAACGCGTCCGGTGCCAACGCCACACCGGCGGGCGACCACACGGCCGCGAGCTGGGACAGCGCCTCGTCCAAGCCGATCAGGGTGCCCTCCGGCACGCGGGCAGCCCGTTCGACGAGTAGCTCGGACAGCACCTCCCGCAGACCGGCCGTTCCCAGCGTCTCAGTGACCAACCGCGCCGGCAGTGGCCCCGACCCCTGCCTGTTGTGCAGCTCCGACAAGGCGTCGGCGGCCCCCCGCGCCAGCAGGACCCGACATCTGGGGTCGGCGGCCACGGCACGCAGGTCCCGCCGGCCGGAACCGACGTCGTGCACCCAGGCAGACACGTTGAACGCACCGCTGTCGGTGTCGATCACCACCGGCACCCCACCAGCCAGGCACACGTCGAGAACGTCCAGGTCGGCCCGGTGAGCGAAGTCGCTCCACAACGTCACCGGCCGGCCCTCCGCCCGCAGCCGCGGCGCCAGGTCCGCCACGACGCGGATGAGCCGCTCACAACGACGCCGGCTGCGCCGTTCCCGCAGCGCCATCAGCCGCTCCAGCCACCGCGCCGCGGACACCGTCGCCGCCTCGTCACGCAGCAGATCGAGCGTGCCCGCTGCGTCCAGCAGCTCCAGCCAGAAGTCGGTGACGTCCGTGGACCAGCCGGGCGGCTCGGGGAAAATCTCCACCAACCGCATGCGCACCGCCGGGTCATGCTCGGCCAGCCGCATCAGGGGTTTGCGGTACGCCTTCCACACCGCCTCGCTCGAGCGGGTCATCGCGGGGAACGCCAGCAACTGCCGGATCACCGCCTCGGCCTGCTCCTCGACATCCACGCCGGCCGCCTTCGCCAGCCGTCGGAGATCCTCGGCCATCCCGGCGTACGGCGGCAGCCCCCCAGCGACGCGACGAATGGCCAGGGTCCGCACCAGGTCGTACGCCTCAGGCGCCGGCCGCCGCGTCGCCACCGCGCGGGAGTACTCGGTCAGCATTTTCGCCGTCAGCGCACCCGCGAAGGCGAACTCCAGATGCACCTCCCGCAACCGCTCCTCGTCCACTGGCAGCCCATGCACCTGCTCGGCGCGCCGGGCCTCGGCGAAGCAGCCGCCCGCCATCCGGGAATTGTCGGCGGCGCGGAACGCCCGCCCGGCTTCCTCCCAGAACGTCGGCAGGAAATGCGGCGCCGCCGCACCCAGCCGAGCAGCAAGCTGCTGATAACCCTCGCGGGCGTTACCCGGTTTGGAAGCGGCGCTTCGCGCAAGCCGGGCCATGTCCTTGACCATTGCCAGCGCGTGCCGACCATTCGCCGGATCATTGATCAACGCCCAGGCCGGAAACCCGAGCGACTGCCGCCGGGCCGTGCCCACCGGCGTCGGTTCCGCGGTACGGCTGAAGCCGAGGAACTCCATCGACAGGTCCTCAGCCTCGCCCAGGGTCGCCCCGGCCAGACGGACGACGGTCCGACCGGTGAGCGCCGGATGGGTGTAGCGACGCGCGGTCACCACATCACGTCCGGTCTGCGCCTCACCGCCAGGCAGGATCGCCCCCGCCTCCAACAGCGCCTCACTCACGCCCGCTCACCGTCCTCGTCGACAACCCGTCCGGCGTGAAGATTCGCCGCCATCCGCATTCCTTCCGACCACGCCACCGGCCCCACCGCCGCCAACGCCACCGCCTCGCCCTCCGGATCGGTGAAATAGAGCGGGCCGGTCTCGGTTTCGTACAGCGGATCGCCCTCGCCGATCCACACCGACGCGACCATAGGGACGCCGTCCTCCCACACCCGCACCGACGCGGCGCCACCCTGCACCCGGTAGCCTGCCGACGTCGTCCGCGCCTGCACATGGCGCAACTCCTTGTAGCGGGCCCCGGCATAACGAGACAGTTCGCGCCGTCGTTCGTCGTGTGACTCCGGCAGCGCCCACACCTCCCGGAACAGCTGCAGCGTCTCCTGCCGCACCCCAAGGTCCGCAGCGAACTCCCGCAGATCTGCCAGATCAGGCAGGCGAACCGGGTGCGGCAGGACGACCTGCACGGCGGTGAGCCGGCCGCTCTCGCCGTCCAGGTCCACCACACCGAGCCCCTTCTCGGGGTCCGCGTCACGCAGCAGCCCCGCGCGGTCGGTATCCCATCGCCCCGCGCCGTCGATCGGCACCACGACCAGATCACGCAGCGACGTCCGCCACGCCTCGTCCGCCCACACCTCACAGATCACAGTGGTCGGCACGGGCAGCGACCGCACCATCCACTGCTCGACCTCCCGCCGGCACGAGACCTCGTGCCGCTTCAACCACTCCGAGAGCTGCCGCAAGCCGACGACCATGTCGGTGTCACGCAACGCCTTCGGTAGGCCTTTGAGCAGCCTGCCCTGGCGGTTACGCGCGATCACCTTCCCGCGTTCCAGGCTCACCTCATAGTCGGCATCGGCCGCCAGCCAGCCCATGTTGATCTCCTCCCGCCGAGCAGTGAGCGGGATTCTGCCATCCGCGACCGACACTCGAGATCACCGTCCGCCGGGGGTGCAGCAGGAGTTCGCGTGCGCAGGCCATCGTCTCGGATGGCGGTGACGCCACCTTGCACGGATACATGCCGGCAGAGCATCTCCACAGTCTGATGGCCAACTGCTTCTCCCTGGACGGATGCTTGACTGGATGCTCGAATACGCCGGACGCACCGACGCGGTCGCGATCTATCGGACTGCCCCAACATGATGACCAACCAGAACAATGCAGGGCAGGGCGACGGGTCACGGAACAGGCGGGCGGAGCCCGGAAAGCTATTGAAGCTCGACGAGCTGCGGCGGGACCTCGCAACCGAGTTCATCCGGTCAGTGAGCGGCTCGCCGTCGGCGGTCGGCACTACGAAGTGCGGCCAGAAGAGCCGATAGCGGCACAGGGGGGACATGTCCTGTCTGTCCGAAATCGCCTGCCGTTAAGAGGTCCAGCAGCGACCACAACGACGCCGATGCAGTACGCCTACCAGGCGATTCACCGCGGAGGCAACCAAGATCGGCTCGCAAAACCACCCGAGTTAAGGGTTCCAGCAGCGCCTCACACGCCACTTCATCGAGCCAGAACGATAAAGTGAGGGTTTCCGCAAGTCACTGACCTGCGGAAACCCTCTCGCTGTCGGGACGGCCGGATTCGAACCGACGACCCCTTGACCCCCAGTAGTTGAGGGCCCCAGCGGCGTGCTCACGCACGTTCTCCCAGGTCACCGACCAGCATACTCAGCCAAGTAAAGGAGTCCATCCTCGCCGCCGTGGCGCCAAGACCAGCCCGCCGCCGTGGGGACTGCATCGGCAGGTCGTTGCGTAATGGGATAGCTGCTGTCCGGCTCGGCCTCGGACCGGCGCTCGGCAACGGTGGGCTTCCAGCCGCTGCTGGAGATCTCGGTGTACCCGGGGGGGTGCGGGCATCGAACGGATCGCCTGCCAGCGACGCGCCGCGACACCAGGCGGGGTCGTAGCCGAGCTACGAGGCGCAGGTTGACAGCGGATGCCAGCAGACGATGCACCAGAGCCGCGTTCACACTGATGAGATTCGAGCGCCGGCCAGTTGGCGAGGCAGGCACGCGTTTTGCGCAACCCATCTGGTAGAAGCTGAAACACTTGGAGTCACGTCGAGACTTCCCCACTGGGGTTGGGTTTCGGCAATGCTGCCACTGTCGTTACGTCCCGTGGCAGGAGACGGAAGGTGCACACGTTGCTGTTGCTACTCTCGTGGACTGCGCTTGCTGTCGGGATTGCCGGCTCCGCCGCTGTCGTTGCCGACAACCTCATTCTCGGGTATCGCCAGCCGGTCAAGCTCATGGAGTTGGTCTGGCCGGTCACCGCGCTTTACATCGGCCCGGCAGCTGTCGTGGCTTATTGGAAGTGGGGCCGACCGCGGTCTCACCAATGGCGGCAGCGACACGGCCCCCCGCCCAAGAGACCGCGACAGGCCGATTTTCTAATCCAACTCTGTCACGATGGCAGCCACTGCGCCCTCGGCACCATCCTCGCTGGGGCGGCCGTCTTCGCCATTGGCATCGATACATCCGGCGGCAAGCGGTGGGTCGAGTACACCTCCGGCTACTTCATGGCGGTGGCCATAGGCGTCGTGTTCCGATACTCCGCCGAGGCTCAGCGACGTCGACGTAGGATATGGGCCGCAATAAAGGCCTTTGCCAGGGCCGACTTGCCGGGCGTGTCCGCCTTCGAATTAACTCTATTCATTTGGCTGGCGCTGGCGGAACACGCCATTTTCCCGGCGGCCCCCCTGCACAGCATTCCGGTTTACTGGTTCTTTACCCAGATCGGACTGATCGCCGGTTTCATTGCAGCCTGGCCGACAAACCTGTGGCTGGCCCACCACAGAATCAAGGCGGAACCGCCCGACGCGTTCGAGTAGGTGGCCCCGCCGCCTGCTCTCACCGGCGAGGAGCAGGCCGAACGCCAGAATCGTGCTGCCACGCTGGCGGCCGAATCTCGTCCAGTCATCGGTACCGGCCGTCGTAGCGGACTCCGCTCCAGGTATCCGTGAAGCTGACGCCCACCCGCACTCCGTCCTCGACGATCCACCGAACCGTGTACGCCACCCGGTACGTCGGCGGCCAGAATGAAGAGAAGGTCCCGTCACCCGTAACGGACCACTCGCCAGCCGACGGTGTGCCCCTGTCGACGTAAGTCGTACGACCACCCGCCGTGAACGATTGAGTTGCACCCGTCGTGGAACACAAGCTGTGCAGCGGTCCGGGCGGCGATCATTTCCACCGCATCGACCGGCTGGCCATCGACAACGTTCCCACCGGAGGGAACAGGGTCCATCGAACCCTCCTGACATCGGGCAAGACACTGACCGCCGTCATCTGGCAGCGGCTACGACATGTCGAACGACCAACTCGGAACAATTTCTAGTCGCACCCTATGGACGCTATCGTCCATCATACTCTCACGGTTGAGGCATCTGCCAGATAGGGACGCACCGCCACGACCCTCAGGCGCGCTGCCGCTGCTCCGAACCACCGACGGCCAGCGAGGCTTGCGGACCGGTGCCACGCCAGCCTATTTTGGACGCGATAGTCCAGTTGACATATCCGGGATTGCGGGCGACCACGTCCCTACCGCGGAGAATCTCATCACCGGGGCACTCGCTGACGATGAGGTCATGGGCGGGTACCACATCGACATCCACCGGGCCGAGTGGAAGCACGGGTGGCAGCGGGATCGCGGCCGCTCGGCCGCTTTGGGGAGGGACGCATGGCAGTGATCACCCGCGGCTTCGGTGGCCGCAGACGCGACGACACCGACCTCCCGCCCGGCCAGTACCGCACGGACGACTTCCCGGTGCTGTCGGCGGGACCGACACCGCGCATCGGCCTCGACGAGTGGGAGCTCGCCGTCGTCACCGAGACCGGCGAGCGGAGCACGTGGTCATGGGCGGAGTTCACCGCCCTCCCTGCCGACGAGCCGACCGTTGACATCCATTGCGTCACGCACTGGTCGAAGTTCGGCACGAGCTGGCGAGGCGTCTCGGTGGACACGTTGCTGGCCGACGTCGAGACTGCGGCCGAGTACGCCGTCGCCCACTCCTACGGCGGCTACACCACGAACGTCCCGCTCGAGGACCTTCTCGACGGCCAGGCCTGGGTGGCGTACGAGTTCGACGGCGAGCCGCTGGTGCCGGTGCACGGCGGGCCGGCTCGCCTCCTCATTCCTCACCTCTACTTCTGGAAGAGCGCGAAATGGCTGCGCGCACTGGAACTACGTCTCGACGACGAGCCCGGGTTCTGGGAGACGGCCGGCTACCACAACTACGGTGACCCATGGCGCGAGCAGCGGTACCGGGCAGACTGACCTGGCAGCCGGCGACCGTCGCCGCCACGCGGGCGGAGACTGCGACGGCGCGGACCCTGGTCCTCGACGTCGACGGCTGGACAGGTCACGTGCCGGGCCAGCACGTTGACGTCCGGTTGACGGCTCCCGACGGCTACACGGCGTACCGCAGCTACTCGATCTCGTCCGCCCCGGGGCCCTACCGCCTCGAGGTGACCGTCCAGGCGGTGACCGACGGTGAGGTCTCGCCGTACCTCGTCGACGTTGCAGAGCCGGGTGACCAACTCGAGATCCGTGGACCGCTCGGCGGCTGGTTCGTACGCCGACCCGCCGATCCGCGCCCGGCGTTGCTGATCGGCGGCGGGTCCGGCGTGGCACCCCTGATGTCGATGGTGCGTGCGGCGACGAATCCCACCAGGCTGCTCTACTCGACCCGATCCCCGTCCGATGCGCTGTTCACCGCGGATCTTGCTACTGCACGAGCCGCAGGCGATGGGCACGTCGCCGTCACACACGTCTATACCAGGGTCGCGCCCCCCGGCTGGCCGGCCCCACCCCGACGACTGGACGCGGACGCCCTCGCCCGCGCCGCCTGGCCCCGCGATGCCGACGCTGTGGCGTTCGTCTGCGGGCCCACCGGATTCGTCGAGATCGTTGCCGACCTCCTCGTCGACATGGGCCACGATCCCGCGAACATCCGCACTGAACGTTTCGGACCCACCGGAGGATGACCATGTCGACCACCAACGTCGGAGCCGACGACGCACCTTGGGTGGACGGTAACGCCCTCGCCGGACCGCTCGGCGAGATCATGGGGACCGACCTCACCGTTGCCGAGCTCACCTGCGCCGGGTGCCGGACGACCCGTCCGCTGGCCGCGATGCGCGTGTTCGACCGAGCGCCCGGCCTCGTCGCCCGATGTCCCGGCTGCGAGGATGTCGTCATGCGCGTGGTGCGCACGGCCGGCCGCATCCTGGTCGACCTGCGTGGGTCGCTCGTCCTCAGCCTCTCGGTGCCGACTGCCTGAGCGCTAGGAATCCGGGCAATCGTGGCGAACCGGCTGATGCCAACGTCTCCGACGTCGGTTACGCAATATTCCGAGGCGGGATACTCCTGCCACTTCATCCGACCTGGCTGGGCACTCCCAGGTCGTTGACCAGACGCGTGATTCAGGAGACAACATGGCGGGCAACGCCGAGGACATGATCACGCTGACCAGTGCCGAGCAAGATTCTGGTGGCTCGAACCTGTCGGGAGCCACCGCGCCCGACGCGGATGACCTCGTCATCACCAACAACAGCGCGCTCGGCATCTACGAGGCCGCGATAGGGGGCGGACAGCCGCTGGGCTCGTCTACAGCAAGGTCAGGAGCCGCGTCATACTGTTGGCGACAACCGTGCTCCCCGAGTTTTGGGGAGAAGGGAGTAGCCGCCAGGCTCATCGGCGGCGTCCTCGACGAGCTGCGCACGCAAGGAAAGACCGCCACCGTCACGTGTCCGTTCGCGGCAGCATTCGTCGATGCTCATCCGAAATATGCCGACGTTCTAGACCCGGCCTTCCCTCGGTCGCACACAGCCGGGCATGGGCATTGAGCACGCGTCGTCGCGTCTGAACGCGCGCCGACCGCTGAGAAGGTTCAGGCGTCCCCAACGGCGGGGTACATCGCGTGAAGGCTAGGTGGGCGCCGGCGACGAGTACCGCGACGCGCTCGGCAAGCTCGTCAACGTCGCGCTGGAGCAGCGCCAGTTGGCCAGGGCGCGCAAGGACCACGCGACGGCCGACGCTCTGCGGGACGGGCTGGCGGCGGCCGGGGTCGCCGGCGAGGACACGCCGAGCGGGCCGCGCTGGTCGCCCGGACGGTGAATTGGTCGATGGATCGGGCCGCCGAGGCGGCGGGCGCGGCGCGTGCTCCTCGAGGTGGCCGACCTGCGGATGCTGCCGGGCGTACGTGTCCGCCGGGCTCGGGGTCGCGGTGGTGCCCGACGTCGTGCCGCTCGCCGTACACCGACCGGGTAGGCATCCCGTGTAGGCGAACTGGTCGGCACGGGTGTAATCGCTAATCTCACCATCGAGCGCGACCACGTGCGGGGCGGCCGAGCCACGGTCTCGCCGAATTACTGGTGGTTTCCCCGCGGGCGCGGGCTGCGGACGCGTACGGGCACGGTCCGCAGCCCCGCCGGCGTGATCCCGGCGTAACGTTTCGAGGGTCAGTTGCGGCCGACCATGACGTCGACGTTGGCGATGGCACCGATCATCCGGCTCGATTTGTCCTACAGCAGGAACGACACCGCGTTCGTGATGTCCTTCGGGCTGCCGGGAGCTGGTTACGCGGGCGCCCGCGCAGGTAGCGGACCAGTCCGATGACGTCTTCCGGGTACGAGTCGCCCGAACTGGCCACGCGGTTAACGTTGATCCACAAGGAGGGCAGGACCGCTCGCTGTCCCCGAGCCCTTACGGACGAACGCGGATGATCGTCTTCCCGGTGATCCGATCGGTCGGATTCAAAGCGGCGACGGAAGTCGCGGCTGATGGTAACGATCGGAATCGTGTCGTCGCATCCGCCCGAGCTGTCCTTCCGGCCACTGAGCGCCGGCGCACGGACATGACCACCCGCGGCTTCACGTTCGTCGCCGATGAACGGCACAACGGAGCGAGATCGTGACATTGAAGTAAGACGGCGCCGCGAACCGACACTAAACAGTCGGACCATAACGCCGTTCGTTGTGCCCACCTACAGCGAGCGTCGAACCACACACAGAAGGAGCAAGAAAATGAATGACACCAAGCAGTCCACCGAAGATCTGGCGATCCTCGAGCAGCTCAACCTTGACTACAACCATGCGGACCAGGCCAGCGATGCCAAGCGCTTCAGTGAGTTTCTTGCTGATGATTTCATCGTGCAGACACCGGGTGTCACCCGCAACCGCGACGAGCCGGTCGAACGAGGCTCCTGGTCGCGAGACATCTTTACACTCGGGTAGGGACCACACGAGAGCCAAGGGATAGTTCAGGACGACAGAAAGGCGTAGCTCGATGCTCAACACGGCACCAGAGACCAACGTGGCCGGCCGGGGCAGAACGCTCCGGCTGACCTTCATATCTGCGGTGGTCTCCCTGGTGGCCGCGTTTGCCGCTGTGGGCTCGACGATCCCGCTGTTCAACATCTATCGGGCCGAGGACGGGTTCACCAACGCCGGCATCTCGGTGACCGTCGTCGCGTACTCCGCCGCCACTCTGACCACGCTGCTGGTGCTGGGGCGACTGTCCAATCATCTCGGCCGACGGCCCACCTCGATCGCCAGCCTCGTCCTGCTCCTCTTGGGGTGTGTGCTGCTGTTGAACCGTGCCCGACATCGGCATCCTGACCACCGGCCGGCTCCTGATGGGCCTTGGTGCCGGGCTGGCCAGTAGCAGCCTCACTGCGTACATCGTCGACGCCGCACCCGCCAGGCCTGCGTGGTTGGCCTCTGTCGCCTCCAGCCAGACAGTCATGCTTGGCCTCGCCGTCGGCGCCATCGCCTCCGGCGCCCTGGTTCAGTTCGGGCCGTGGCCACGCGACCTCGTCTTCCTGGTTGTCATCGGCCTCCTCCTCCTGTCTGTCGGTCTCATTGCCGTCAGCCCGGAGACCGTGACTCGGATGCCGGGTGCTTGGCGATCGCTGCGACCCCGGGTCTACGTGCCGGCCCGGGTCAGGCATCTGCTCCCCGTCGCGTCGGCGGTGTTCCTGGCCACCTGGGCGGCCGGGGCCTTCTACCAAGCGTTCGTGCCTGCGCTGGTCGAGGATCAGCTCCACACCAGCAGCCCGCTCCTCGTCGGATTGGTGTTCGCCGCCTCGGCCGTGAGCGGGACGCTGACCGTTTTCGTCGAGGCCCATCGATCGCCGGGCGGATCGGCGCG
Source organism: Micromonospora sp. NPDC005173 (assembly GCF_040608515.1). Classification (NCBI taxonomy): domain Bacteria; kingdom Bacillati; phylum Actinomycetota; class Actinomycetes; order Micromonosporales; family Micromonosporaceae; genus Micromonospora; species Micromonospora sp. NPDC005173. The sequence continues at coordinate 8,945 of NZ_JBEXIK010000050.1, read as the reverse complement.
GTGGGACAGAACCGGATCGGCGCCCTGCTCCTTCTCGTGCGGACGCTTACGGCGATCGTCTGGGCCAACGAGTCCCTGACGTCGTATGACGCGTTCTGGAAGACCCATCTGATGGTCGGCGTCGGCGACCTGCAGCTGGAATTCAACCTGCACGCGCTCGTGAACGACGCGCTGATGGCGCTTCTCTTCTTCACTGTCGGACTCGAAGTGCGACGGGAGATCGCCATTGGGGAGCCGACGAACTGGTCCCGCGCCCTGGTCCCCGTCGCCGCCGCGATCGCGGGGCTGGTGGGTGCCTGCACTCCTTTTCGGCCTCATCGCAAGGGGCTCCGGAAACGAGCATGCGTCGGGAATGGTGATCTCGACCGACACTGCCTTCCTCGTGGGAGCGCTGGCCCTGATCGGCCCGCGCGCCCCCTGGGTGCCTGCGTGTCTTTCTCCTCGCTCTCGCGGTCGTCGACGGCATCGGGGCGCTTAGCATCATCGCGCTGGTCTACACCGAGAACTTCACACCGTTGCCGCTCCTCATCGCCGCAGCCGGACTCGTCGGCGTGTACTTCAAGCGCTATCTCCGCAGCGGCCGCGGGCGCGTGTACGCATCGCTCGCGATCGTGTGGTTGGCCTTCCTCGCTTCGGGCGTGCACCCGACCCTCGCGGGTGTCGCGATGGCACTGCTCGTCCCCGTGTACCGGCCCACCGCACCGATATGCGCGTACTTTCCGCCAGTCGCCCAACACCGAGTACGCCGCGCCGCTGCGAACAGCCTGCGCGAATCTATCTCGATCAACGAGTGCCTCCAGTCGGCCTACGCCCCGTATGTCGCGTACGTCATCCTTCCGCTGTTCGCCCTCGTCAACTGAGTGAGGTCGTCCAGCGGGTGCGGGACGGGCGGCTGCGGACAAACATCGCCACCGCGGCGGCTCTCGATGATGCCGTTGCCGCTTTCAACCCGACCGAGCGCGTCAAGGGAAAGACGATCATCCGCGTGCGCCCATAAGAACGCGGCACACCGAGACGCAAGCATGACCGGAGCGGGAGCGAGAAGTACGTCGACAGCTGCGCCTACGCCTCTGTCGACGGCATGCGGCTGGACGAGTACGACTGCCGCCGCGACCCGGGACCGATCTGATGACCATTAACGAAGGGACACCCACATAACCGGCCCAGCCGAGCCGACCCGCCACGCCTTCGAGTACCCCGACAAGGCCGGACACCCCGACGAGAAAGGCACAGTCAGTCAGGACCAGGCCGTCCTCATCGACGAGGTCCTCGATGATCCCCATGCCCCCGCATTCGACTTCGCCGTCGTCAACGACGAGAAAGCCGGCATCTACGACGCCATCGTCGGCGACCGCGAGATCGCCGGGCTGACCTACAATGTCGCCGGCGACGACCGACTCGTGCTGCTGGCCGCCTTGGTGTACCCCGAGTTCCGCAAACAGGGCATCGCCACCGAACTGATCCGACGCGTCCTGGACGACGTGCGCGCGCAAGGCAAGACCGTTACCATCCTGTGCCCAATCGTGCGCACCTTCATGGAGCACAACCCCGAGTACGCCGACCTCATCGACCCTGAGCACCCGGGAGTGACCAAAGGGTTCACACCGGTCCTAAACCCACCTATTAGTACTCCGGCCGGGGATCGTGATTACGGTTCGATGAGGGCTTGTCGGGCGTAGTGGCTGTTTCTGGCTCGGGCTTGGTGGCGGCGTCGGCGGATCGACCAGAGCAGTGGGTCGGTTCGGCGGCGGGCAGGTTCGATGATCAGGACGTGGAACAGGTGACGTAGCTCGTTGACGGTCAGCGGGATCAGCTCGATGGGGTCGGGCCGGTCGCGGTGAGCTGTAGCGGCGGCGAGGAAGGCGTGGGCGAGGATCGCCAGAGTGGTCCACCGGTGCCAGGACGTCCAGCGGCGGTGTTGATGCTGGTCCAGACCGAGGCCGGTCTTAGCGGCTTGGAACGACTCTTCGATCTTCCATCGACGCCCGGCAACCGTGACCAGGGTGCGCAGCGCGGTGAGTTCGGGTGACCAGCAACGATAAAAGGCCAGCTCGCCGGTGGTGCGGTTGCGGCGAATCAGCAGCCAGTGGTGCCCGCCGTGGCTGTCCGCGGCGTGAGGCAGGGCGGTGAAAGACCAGTCGTAGTAGCGGTGGCCTTTAGCGCCGGGGCCGGCCGACATCCGCTGCCAAGCCGAAGCGGGGAGTCCGGCGGCCAGCACATCAGCGTGATAGACGCCCAGACCGGTGGTCACCTGATGTGAACGGGCCACCGCCAGGACGTAGCCCAATCGCAGCGTGCGCAGCTTGGCGGCCAAGCGCGGGTCGCCCCCGTAGGCTTCGTCGCCGGCCACCCAGCGGCAGGGCAACCCGGCAAGGACCGCGGCGTCGATCATTCGGGTTGCCAGTTGCGGCTTGGTCGCGAACCGCACCTGTTCGGGGACACCCGCCTCGGACCGCCGCTGCGGGTCATCGCACCAGGATTTGGGCAGGTAGAGGGCTGCGTCCAGCATCGCGTGGACAGTTTCGGTGGCGTAGACCAGATGCACGGCAAGCTGGCAGTTCTCGATCTTCCCGGCCGTGCCGGAGTACTGCCGCTGGACTCCGACGGTGTGCCGGCCCTTCTTCAGGTCACCGGTCTCGTCGATGACCAGCACCGCGTCGGCATCACCAAGCTGCTCGGCGATGAACCCGCGGACATCGGCACGGACCGCGGCATCGTCCCACTTCACCCGGGTCAACAAGTCCTGCATCCCGTCCGGGGCCGCATCACCAGCGTGCTCGGCGATGGTCCAGCAGTTCTTACGCGGTAGCGGCGCCAGCAGTCCCCGCACCAAGTCACCAACTCGACGTCGGGGCTCCGGCCTGCGGAAACGCTGCCCGATGGTCAACATGAGGTCGTCGAACAACACCCGCCATCGCTGGGCGTCTACCCTGTATCCGGCAGCCACCGCTGCGTCATGGTCAGTCCACACAACCGTCCATGATCGACGGTGGCTGCCTTCGTGCCCGGACCGCATCAGACCCCAGCTCAGCGAAGGTCAACATCCCCGGCTGGAGTATTAGCTCCCCAACAGAAAGGGTGACGGTGACGATCAATCTCGACGCCGAGGCGGTCGCCCGTGACGTAAACAACGCGGCGATCATCGCCACTTTGGACAAGTCAGGTCCTAGCCTCGGCCCTTCATTAAGGGCGGGACTGTACAAATAACGGCTGATCGACCGATCAAGGGAGAGACGCCAGATGACGACCGAGACCACCGTGGGACAGCCGGCCGTTGAGCCGGTGGGTGCGGTCACGGATGAGCAGTTGATCGCGATGCTGGTCGATCGGGCTCGTGGTGACGGGCTGAAGCTGACCGGTGACGGCGGTCTGCTGCAGCAGTTGACCAAGCGGGTCCTCGAATCCGCGCTGGACGGTGAGATCACCGATCACGTCGGTTACGACAAGCACGACTGCGCAGGTCGGGGTAGCGGTAACACCCGTAACGGCAGCCGGACCAAGACGGTCTTGACCGACGTCGGGCCGGTCGAGGTCCGTGTTCCACGGGACGCGGCGGGGACGTTCGAGCCGCAGATCGTGCGTAAGCGCCAGCGGCGCCTGTCCGGGGTCGATGACATGGTGCTGTCGTTGTCGGCCAAGGGCCTGACGCACGGGGAGATCGCCGCTCACCTGGCCGAGGTGTATGGCACCGAGGTGTCGAAGCAGACCATCTCCACGATCACCGACAAGGTCATGGAGGGGATGGCGGAGTGGCAGAACCGGCCCCTGGACCGGGTCTACCCGGTCGTGTTCATCGATGCCATCAACGTGAAGATCCGCGATGGTCAGGTCGCGAACCGGCCGATCTACGTCGTCATGGCGGTCACCGTCGACGGGCACCGCGACATCCTCGGGATCTGGGCCGGTGACGGCGGCGAAGGCGCGAAGCACTGGCTGCACGTGCTCACGGAGCTGAAGAACCGCGGTGTCCAGGACGTGTTGATGCTCGTCTGTGACGGGCTCAAGGGCCTGCCGGACGCCGTCGCGACGGTGTGGCCGCGCACGATCGTGCAGACCTGCGTGGTTCACCTGCTGCGCAACTCGTTCCGGTACGCGGCTCGCCAGGACTGGGACAAGATCGCCAAAGCGCTCAAGCCGGTCTACACCGCGGCGACCGAGGACGCCGCGACCGAACGGTTCCTCGAGTTCGCCGAGACCTGGGGCCGAAAGTATCCGGCGATCGTCAGGCTATGGGAGAACGCCTGGGCCGAGTTCGTACCCTTCCTCGCCTTCGACGTGGAGATCCGCAAGGTCATCTGCTCCACCAACGCCATCGAGTCAGTCAACGCCCGCATCCGCAAGGCCGTCCGAGCCCGCGGGCACTTCCCCAACGAGCAAGCCGCCCTCAAGTGCGTGTACATGGCCTTGATGAGCCTCGACCCCACCGGCGCCGGCCGCCGGCGATGGACGATGCGCTGGAAGGCACCGCTGAACGCCTTCCAGATCGCCTTCGAAGGCCGACTCACCCCGGCCAACGACTAACCACCTCAACAACCAAGATCAGCCGTTAACTTGACAGACCCGACGTGTACCGGCCTCGCCACGAGGTGGCAGGGTATTTCATCGGCAGGTGGGGTTCGATCGGGCGGTCGCCGAGGACGTGTGCCTCGATGAGGACGCCGACGGTGAGGTCCTCGTCGTTGCGGCCGGCCACGTAAGGGCGCCATGCGCCGGTGCGGGCGCTGCTCGGATGAGGGGCAACAGCGCTCTGGGCGCGGTCGGCGTCAGCGTGATCAGTCGGCGGAGGGCGGGACGCGGAACGAAGCGGGATCGACGGGACGGCTCTGCTTCGGCAGGCCGGCGACGACGAGGAGGTACGACTCGGTCACGAGATTGTCGACAAGCGCGGGCTCGACGTCCGCACCCGCCCGCACCGTGATCCAGTGCTTCTTGTTCATGTGGTAGCCGGGCGAGATGCTCGCGTGAGCTGCGCGGAGCGACTCCGCGTCGGATGGATCCGCTTTCAGGATCACGACGGGCTCGCCGGGCATGGACGTCTGCAGCATGAACACCTTGCCGCCGACTTTCCATACCTCCCAGTCGCCGGTGAACTGGTGTGTGTGCTCGGAGCCGGAAAGCTCGGCGGCGCAGGCCGCGGCTCGATCCTGCACTGCCTTATCAATCTGCATCTTGACCTCCTCGAAGTCCTTTGGGGGTCGATTGCCTGGCGTCCGTCGAGGAGGTGCGGACGCCGGGCAACCGAGTCGAAGTGAACGGGGCCGGCACCGCGGTCCGATGTCCGCCCCGTCCGTCACATGTGGGTGAAAATCTTCTCCGCGTCGAACCGCGAGACCGGCTGGCGGGAGACCCGAGCCTCGTCGGGGTAGCCGAGCACCAGAAGCAGCGTGGTCGTGTAGTCGGTGTCGGTCAGGTCGAAGGCCGCGTCCACGGTCGTGCGGTCGAAGCCCTCCATCGGCGTCGCGTCCACCCCGAGGGATGCGGCGGCCATCATCGTGGCGCCGACGACGAGGTAGGTGTTCTTCTCAAGCCAGTGGAGCACGTCCCCGCCATAGTTCTTCGTCTGGATCTCCACGAAGTTGGAGGCGCCCGCCTCCCATCCCTTCTGGATCTCCGGGTCGGCGAAGCGCCCGTCGGCGCGCTCCTTCTCGAAGATCTCCTGCAGGTGCGTGTCGGGGATGTCCTTGCGCGTCGTGAAGACGATGGCGTGCGACGCGTTGCGCACCTTCTCCGCGTTGTCCGCGAAGCGGCCGACCAGTGCGTCCGCGAGCTTGTCCTTGCCATCCTGCGTCTCCAGCACGTGGAAACGGTTCGGCTGGATGTTGATCGTCGTCGGCGAGGTGCGCAGGTAACGCAGCAGCTGCTGGAACGTCTCCTCCGGGATCCTCTTGCTCGGGTCGAAGTAGCGGGTGAGGTGCTTCGTCATCAGCTTGTCGAGATTCAACATCATGCTTTCTTTTTTGTTTAAACGGCGGGTGGAGAGGAAAGTCAGGCCGACTGGTGGTCGGCGCCGGGGACGTCGACGACGGCGTCGCTGACGTTGTTGAGGTAGTTCGTGAGCAGGGTGACGACCACGATCGTGACGATCGCCTGGATCTCCGGGTCGATATACCCGACCTCGCGGATCGCTGCGAGGCCCTCGTCGCTGACCTGGCCACGCGTCTCGATCACGTGCTGCGCGAACTTCGCGACGGCGGCGCGCTTCGGGTCGCTGGACGTGCCCGTGCGGGCGAGCTCAATCTCCTCCGCCGACATACCGCCGAGGTTCGACGAGATGAAACCGTGGAGTGCCTGGCAGTAGTGGCAGCCGTTCGACTGAGAGACCGCGAGGGCGATCGTGTGGCGCGTCTTCGCGTCCAGGAGCTTCGCGATGCTTCCCTGCAGGCCCATCACGATCTCGAGCACGGTCGGGTTCGCGGCGAGCGTGGTGAACATGCTGGGCGCGAAGCCGAACTGCTTCGCGATGGCGTCGAGGGTGCCCTGCGTCTTCGCGTCCATGTCGGCGCGCGCGGGAGCGGTCAGGCGAGACATGGTGACGAACCTCCGGGTGACTTTGCTGGACGATTTCGTCCACTCGCTTGAGTGAACACGATCGAAAATGGGTTTTCAAGCCCAGTCTGCGTAACGTTGATTACATGCAGGTGAACAACGGGGCGGACGTAGCCCAGAAGCTCATTTCAAGGGCCAGGCCACGCGCGAGCGAATACTGGAGCACGCGGCCGCCGCGTGACTTTACTGGACGATTTCGTCCACTCCCTCGAGTGAACACCATCGGGAATGGGTTGTCGAGCCCAGTTTGTGTATGTTGATCACATGCAGGTGAACAACAGGGCGGATGCAGCCCAGAAGCTCACTCCCAAGGGCCAGGCCACCCGCGAGCGAATACTGGAGCACGCGGCGGCGTTGATCTACGGCAAAGGGGTCCACGCAACCAACAACGAGCTCGTCCGCCGCGCTGCAGGCGTGAGTGGATCGCAGTTGAGTCACTACTTCCCCACCAAGGAGAGCCTCGTCCTGGCGGTCATCGACTGGCACGCCGACAGCGTCCTCGGCTTCCATCGCAGCGAACGGTTTGCCAGCTTCGACACCGTCGAGGCGTTCCAGGACTGGACGGACTTCTACGTCCTTTCGGGGCGTCCGTTCGAGGACGGCTGCAGCCTCGGCTCGCTCGCGAGCGAGGTCGTCAAAACCGATCTCGACGTGCACGACCGGCTCGCGGAGGTGTTCGCGCAGTGGCGCGAGATCTTCCGCGTCGGGCTCGATCGCATGCGGCAACTCGGCCGCATCGACGCGTCCGCCGACCCCGCGCGGCTCGCCGACATGTTCCTCGCGGCGTATCAAGGCGGCATGCTCCTCGCTCAGGTCGCCCGGGACATCGGCCCCCTGCAGGAAGCGCTCTCTGCGGCGGTTGACCATCTGCGGACGTTCGTGACGTCTGACGACCAGCACATGGGCTGACGCGGCGCATCCGAGCCTCGGTGTCGGAGCGCGGAAGGAGGTCTGGCGAGCTGTTAGCAGAATCGGACGGCTCGCCAACATCCAGCCTCACGAATTCATGATCCTCTACGGCGCCGTCGGCGTCGGGAAACCCACGTCGCCCAGGCCATGGGACACCTGGCCATCCGGGCCGGTGCCGAAGTCCGATTCCACAAAACCAGCCGCATCCTCGCCGACCTCGCCGGCGGCCACGCCGACCGCACCTTCGACAAACGCCTGGCCGCACACGTCAAAGCCGACCTGCTGATCCTGGACGACTTCGCGATGCGCGAGTTCACCCCCGGCCAGGCCGACGAACTCTACGAACTGATTTCCTAACGCATCGCTGAAGGCCGCTCCAACGCGATCACCGCCAACCGGGCACCCCAGGACTGGTATCCGCTGTTCCCCAACCCCGTCGTCGCCGAATCGCTGCTCGACCGGCTGATCAACAACAGCCACCAGGTCTTCATGAACGGGCCTCCTACCGGCCGAGCAAACGCCCCAAGGCCCCGGCGACCAAGCAGGGAGCGGAACAACCGCAGCATCACCGTCCCAGCACCTCATCCCGACATCCCTGGCCGAGCCGAACGCGAGGCACTCAACGCCGCCCTGCTCGCCGCCGGCACCGAAACCGGCTTCTGGGACGACAACGGCCGCCCCGCACCCTGGCCCAACGACATCGATGACTAGACACCAACCACCAGCAGCATCCAGGGACCCCTCGACCAGATTGTCTAGCCTCGGTCTTTCATGAGTGATTGATCTTGGTGTTGTGGGTGCGGCTGGCGGTGTTTCTGCCGGTAGGCATGGTGTGGGCCCGACGCGTGGCCGGGTTCCTCGAAGCTGTTGCAGGGGCGGGATTCTGGTTCAGGAAAGCGGTCGGGGCAGGCTGGCGAGCCGCGTGAACGCGGTGATCATCTGGTCTGCCCAGGGCCAGCCGTCGGCGATGCGGAGCCAGGTCCGGCGTGCGGTGCGGGCGATCCGGGCTGGGACGTGCAGGAGTCGGTAGCGCAGTTTCTTCGGCTCCGCGCGGGCGAGGTCACCGTCGAGCAGCAGGTTTTGGGTCCAGGCGAGCAGGTCGATGCCGGTCAACGCCAACTGCAGCCAGGCCTGGTTGATCGCGAAGATTCGTGACGGAAACCGGCCGAAGCCGGTGGTTTTACCCGTGCGGATGCGGTCCTCGACGCGGGCATGGGCGCGGTGACGGGCCTCCAGGAACTGCAGGGATCCTTGACCGGGTGGGGTGTCGGTGGCGATGACCTGGTGCCGCATGCCGTTGACGGTGTCGAACAGCGACAACTGAGCGCCGGGGTGTGGTCGTTCCCGACGGGCGATCAGGCGGGTTCCGGCCGGGAAGCCGCTGGTGTCGGCCAGGCCGGTGAGCTCGCAGATTTCGGCGCCGTCACGCATGCCGCCGTCGGTGTTGATCGCGGGGGTCCAGTCGGTGGCCTGCTCGATCGCCGCCCGGA